>NZ_JBHTYI010000023.1:0-67288 GCF_043656335.1 Peribacillus sp. NPDC056705
GTCGTGTAATGAATATTTTCTGTTCGGCAGAAAAATTGGCCATAAAAAACACCCCATAAATGTTAGTTGGTGTCTAACATTTACGGGGCAGTTCAGATGAGACCAGCCTACAGTTTTTTCAAAAAAACGTTCCAGTTGATTTTCAGAAATCCGCTCCCTTTCCGCCGACTGTCTGACAAGCCTCCTCGGCACAAGCGCCTGTGGGGTCTCGGCTAGCCAGTAATTCGGCAGGAGTGTCGCAAATTTCTTCAATCCATTAAGGGTTACAGTAAAAAAACATCCGGGATAACCTGGTCTAAAACTTGTTTCGGAATAGACTAGCCTACGGTTTTTATTAAACAAACGTCTCAGTTGATTGGAACGGAAGGCGCGAGACTCCTGCGGGGAAAGCGCGTCCAGGGGAGACCCCGCAGGCGCCAAAGCGCCGAGGAGGCTCCCGGACCGCCCGCGGAAAGCGAGTGCCTGGAGAGGAAATCAACGACCCAGCCTTAATCATCGTCGGAATGAGACCATCCCGAACCCCCTTTTTAGACAAAAAGGTTTCAATCTAATGTTTTAAACAAAGTTGATTGGAACGGAAGGTACGAGACTCCTGCGGGAAATGCGAGTCCAGGGGAGACCCCGCAGGCGCCAAAGCGCCGAGGAGGCTCCCGGACCGCCCGCGGAAAGCGAGTGCCTGGAGAGGAAATCAACGGTCTATTCTTTATCAACTAAAAAAAGACATCCTATCAATTAACGATAGGATGTCTCTAAATCTATTGAATTCAACTGTCCTTTATATATCCTTCATTCTCTTTAATGTATAAACAAAGTATTCCCAGTTGTTTATGGTCGACGGGATGCTTAAGTGTTCTTCAGGTGTATGTACGGAAAACATATCCGGCCCGATTGAAACAGTATCCAACCCTGGTATCTTATCTATGAATACCCCACACTCGATCCCTGCATGCACAGCGATGATTTCAATATCTTCATGATATTTTTCTTTGTATGTCTCTTCAAATAATTTCTTGAGTTTCGAATCAGGATTATAGGGCCACTCGGGATAATCCGCGTCAACCAATAGCTCGCACCCAAGCATGTCGGCAATCGCCTTTGCTTGCGTGACCATATTATATTTGATGCTTTTGACCGAACTCCTGATTTCACTTTCGAATATCATTTCCGCTTCATTTGTTGTAACGACCCCTAGATTCGTCGAACTTTCCACTAATCCTTCTATTCCCATGCTCATTCCTTGAACGCCATGCGGGATTACCAGTAAGGAGGTAATGGCTTTAGTCACCGTCTCTTTGGAAAAAACATTTGAAGAAACCGTTTCGATTTTTTCAAACCTGATCAATACCTCAGGGTCGGAGGATTGCAGTTCATTTTTAAAAGTATTCTCCCATTGTTGAAGTCTCTCCATCATCTTCTGAACATCTTCTGCATGAATCAGTACAGTCGCCTCTGCTTCACGAGGAATGGCATTCCCTTTCAGCCCCCCGTTCATTTGCTGTATGTAGCAAGGGAATTCTGCCGTTAATTCATGTAATACTCTGCCCAAAAGTTTATTGGAATTCCCTCTTTCCTTATGGATGGACATACCGGAGTGTCCGCCTTTCAGCCCTTTAATCCTGATGTTATAAGATACAGCATCAACAATTGAAGCCGATTCCCATCCGATTGGCAGGACCTGCCGCACTCGTATTCCTCCTGCAGAGCTGACAAGCAGCTTTCCATCTTCCTCCGAATCGATATTGATCATCATTTTTCCCTTGAAGTGAGCCGGATCCACGGCAAGTGCCCCGTTCATTGTCGTTTCTTCTTCAGTCGTTATGACTATTTCAAGAGAGGGATGCGGAATATCATTTGCATCCAATAATGCCAAAGCATATGCAACAGCAATTCCATTATCCGCCCCCAAAGTTGTATCCGTCGCATACAACATGTCTCCCACAATCCTTAGTTGAAGCGGATCTTTCTCGAAATCATGAAGCGTGCCCTTGTTCTTTTCGCAAACCATATCCATATGCCCCTGGATAATGACGGTAGGTGCACTTTCATATCCAAATGTGGCAGGCTTTTTGATAATCACATTCAGCGCTTCATCCTGGATCACCTCCAGGTTCCTATCCTTAGCGAAGTGAACCAGATAGTCACTGATCGCTTTTTCATTAGCCGATCCTCTCGGGATTTCGGATATCGCTGCAAAATAATGAAACACCGGATGGCCCGATAATTCTTTTAACGTACTATACATGAAAAACATCCTTTCATTTTAAATATTTATACTGCCTCTCATCCCTTTACTTTTCCAGGACGGAATACTGCCACTCTCGTGAACAAAGGGTACAGAACGTACCCCAGATAAACACCAATCATATTCAGGATAAGGTCATCGACATCCAAACTTCCGCGCCGAAAAACAAACTGACAGATTTCGATGGCCGAAATCGAAAGTAATGGATAAAGAAATTTCCTTTTTGCGGAGGGTTCTTTCCCTTCCCTCGACAACAAATACAGCCCGAATGGAATGAACAGCCCCACATTGGCGCTAAGGTTATAAAATGACACAAGCCCGTTCATATCGTTCGATAAATATAAAAGAATCGTAGAAAAAGGGACCAAATTATACGAATATACCTGCCCTTCTGGTCGAAAGAACAGCAAAACCAATAATGATAAACTGTAGCCAAAGAGTATTGCCTGCCACAAAAGGCGCGGTATTCGGACCGTTTCACCTCGAAAAAAAAGAACCGCAAACGAAACGAAAAGAAGTATACAAAACCAGACAACGATGATCACTAAAGGATTCAAATATAATCGGAGCTGAAAGAAAAAAGGCAAACCGCACAAAAACAATGCTTGCGACAGCAAAAGGGAAAGCATGACCGATTTTAGAGACATATAACTCCCCCTTCTATTTCTTACCAATCATTGCATGTCCTTATATCCTAGGACAACTTTAAGAACCCGTCAACAACCGCAGAATATAAACCTGTCATTTAGAAAACTGCCAGTATGTTCGTCAAGAGGCAGCTTTTCAAGGCTAATCGATTGCTTGGAATGATTCATTCGCATGTTATAGTCCTCGCCCGAACTATGTGATTCTCTCCCCAGCCTTATTCCACTTCAACCATGATTTGCGTCAGGTAGTTTTCATACCCCTTTACCGCGACTTCATCCAAGATGTATTCTTCGTATGCAAACGATTTGAGGTTCAAGTTTTCACTCTCCATGAATTGCAATATTCTTTCGTACGTTTCGGAGATATTTTTATAACTGCCTTTATGATAGGCAATAACATAGAGTCCCTTCGGTTTTGAATAGAACGTGGGGGCTTTTCCCATGACTTTCGTGTACAAAAATGAATAGTCATCATGATTCCCGTCGATGATGTTTTCTTTACTAATCATGGCCCCGATAGGGAATCCTGTGTAAAATTCATTTTCCTTACAGAAATCAATGAAGTCAGATGTAGATTTTAAGAATTCGGCATCAGAAGAGTTCAGGATGGATTCACTAAGGAAGAGCTGTTCTTCCTCCTGAAGTTTCAAGGTGATTTGAGAGTCATCCATACAAATCGCTTTTTCAGTGAGGTATATTTTCGTTTCAATGATCTTCTGCACTCTGTGAAGGTTCTTTATCTTTTTTTCTAATTCTATGGTCTTTTCTTTGAAAAGCTCAATCAGTTCCATAGGTGACCTGTTAGTAAGAAACCATTTGATCTCTTTCAAAGGCATATTGAATTCTTTTAAAAGCGTGATGACCGAAAAAACTTCGAATTGTTGATAAGAGTAATACCGATAGCCCTTTTCGTTTTTTATATCGGGAGTAAGAAGCCCAATCTCATCATAATGAATGAGCGTTTGTTTTTTTACATTGCATAATTTGGCGAATTCGCCAGTAGTAAAATATTTGCCTACATTTCCATCGGACATTACGATCTCTCCTCTTGACTATATGGTAACCATATACCTTAGTGTATTAATATATCATGATAACAAAACGGATAACCAGGTGCGAAATGGGGAAGGAAAATAAATGATGAAGACCACTATACATGAAGTCTCGAACGAAAATGTAATGGATATTTTGAAATTGCAAATAAATGAAAAGCAAAAGGCTTACATCGAAACGACTGAGCAATGTTTAAACGACGCAAAGGAATGTAAATATTACAGACCAGTTGGGCTTTATTCGGATGATACCTTGGTTGGTTTTGCGATGTATGGTTTTTTCCCTGGGGAAGGTGAAAATGGCAGAGTGTGGTTAGACCGCTTTTTCATTGATGCTGAACATCAGGGTTTCGGGCTTGGAAATATCTTGTTGGAGGCTTTAATAAAAAGATTAATAAAAGAATATGATTGTCCTGAAATCTATTTAAGCATAGTTGAAGATAATCAGGCCGCCCTTCATTTGTATAGGAAATTCGGCTTTGCATTCAATGGCGAATCAGATTATAACAATGAAAAGGTCATGGTCAAAAAAGTATAAGTAACTAGATCTTTTTCAACTCAAAAGTATGTCCAGCAATACAAAAAAAGCCGGTTCCCCTTGTTCCAGGAATCCGGCTTTTTTTTAGATGGTTCATTTTAAAGTGCCCGGTACTTTTTTAAACTAATAATATTGATGGTGATAAAAACGGCTGCAAATGCAAGGAGAATGAGGAGATCAAGTAATACCTCATTGAACGTGAAGCCTTTGTACATAATGCCGTTCATGGCATCCGATGCATAATAGAGAGGCATGATCTTGCCGATTTTTTGCAGCCAGTCCGACATGCCATCCAATGGGAAAATCCCTGTAAAGAAGACTTGCGGCACGATGACCAGCGGTATGAATTGTACCATTTGGAATTCGGATGCCGCGAAACTCGATAGTAATGTACCAAGCGATAATGCAACGAGCGCGACCAGTATATTCGTCAGTAAAACGAGCCAAATGGAGCCAACAAGGACGATATCCAATACATTGACAGCATATAGGACGACAATTATGGTTTGAACGAGAGCAAATAAGCCATATCCGATCACATAGCCCGCTACGATTTCGTATCTTTTAATCGGGGTGGCAAGCAGCCGTTCCAGCGTACCACTTGTACGCTCTTTCAAAAGCGCGATTCCCGCTATTAAAAATACAAAGAAGAAGACGAAAAAGCTGACAAGCATCGGACTGAAAGTATCAAAACCCTTTGTGTCGGCATCCCCGTATACATATCGCTCCTCAATTGAAGGCGTGTTGTTTTCATTCCCTTGCAAAGCTTGCATCATTTGCATTTGAACGGCCTTTGCACGGGACGGTTCGTCGTTCAATAGTGTCAGTTTCATTTTGCCATTTTCAACATACAGCCAGCCATCCGTATCATTTTCAATCATTTTTTCCTGAGAAAATTCCCTAGCAGCCGTTACTTGAAAATCCGCTTGTTTCAATGCTTTGACCATGGTTTCATCACTGCCTGTAACAACGAGTTTCAAATCACTTGCTTCTGTATCGAAAATAAAATACATGAGCGTTAAAATGAGCAATGGAGCCAGGAAAAATAAAGCGAGTGTCCTTCGATCCCGGCGCAGCTGCTGAGTAATTCGAGTAACTAGAGAGGCCATTCTCATTTTAGGCCACCTCCAATCCTTAAAAAAACATCATCAAGCGTTTCCGCGGCAAATTGTGTTTTTAAAGCTGCCGGGGTTCCTGCCGCGATGATTTCACCTTCACGCAGCATCGCCAGTTTATCGCATCTTTCCGCTTCATCCATCACATGCGTCGTGATGATGATCGTCTTATGATCTTCGTTTCTTAAACGCTCAAGTTCCTGCCAAATCGATTGTTTCAGCAAAGGGTCTATTCCTACTGTCGGTTCATCCAAAATGAGAATCGCCGGATTTTGGATGAGTGCCGCCGCCAGTGACAGACGGCGTTTCATTCCCCCGGAATAATGCGCAACCCGAACATTCAAGTCATTCGTCAACTGTACGATTTCAGCTGCATATTGAATGCGTTCCCTTCGTTCCTTTTTCGAAAAACGGTATAGCTTCGCAAAAAATTCGAGATTTTCAGCTCCGGTCAGTTCTGTATATAAAGCATCGGACTGTGCCATATAGCCGACATCCATTAACAGTGCTTGATTTGGCACTTCATGATCCAGAACCGTGACTTTACCCGCATCGGGCTTAATCAATCCGACAATCATCTTAATCAAGGTCGTCTTTCCGCAACCGGATGGACCTAATAAGCCAAAAATCCCATTTTTTTCAATACTCAGACTCAATGGCTGAATGACCTTTTTCTGATGAAAACCTTTGGCAATTCCTTCAATGGAAATCGCGTTTTCCAATGTACACACATCCTCCCTCTTTAATTAACACGGTGTTGAGTGTATCATCATTCTAAGGCAGCATTTGGTCTAATACAATCAACACATTTGGAAAAATGTTCAGTGAAGGAGACATTCCATGGCATCGATTCATGAGGATATGGTACAAAAGACGAAAATGCAGATACATTATCATTTCATTGCACTCGTTGAAGCAGAAGGGTTCTCACATGTATCAGTAAAGAAAATTGCAGAGCGCGCCAACATTAATCGGGGCACATTCTATTTGCATTACACAGATAAATATGAATTGATGGATCACTTACAGCAGGAATTGTTAAAAGAACTTCAAACTCGCATTACTGCCATTTTGCCGAAAGAGGCTTTTATGGCTCTTCATCAACAACAGCTTTACCCGCCCTTCATAGAGATTTTTCAATTCATCAGTGAACATGCCCACGCATTGAGGGCCATTCTTGGTGATCAGGGCGATCCTTCTTTTGCCAAAAAAATAAAGCGAGTATTCGGTGAAGTACTGTTGGAGCGTTTGATCAGCCAGCATCCAGCAGCTAAAGATGAAGCATTCCGCATGTATATGCACGCCTTCCTGACATCTGCGATTTTAGGGGTGATTACTGAGTGGCTGGAAAATTGTGAAGAGCAGACGGCGGAAGAAATGGCGAAAATCCATTTTCAAATCTTGAACTTCATCAGCCAATTGCGTACATTCATACAATGAACGAATCATCAAAGGCATGTGCCATCAACATGCCTTTAAACCTGATTAAATTGGCCTCCGCTCCTATATTACCAACGGAAGAGGTTTTCATAGCAAAAAAACTCATTTTTAAATAAATGAGTTTAAAAGCAAAACAAGATATGGATTTTTCGCTCAGCGTTCCCGGATAGAACACAGGGATTTCATAATTGAATAATACCGCTAATGATGTTGGGATTTTAGTTGATTTACCTTAGGGAAAACAATTTTAAAAACGGATTCTTTTTCTTATCCGTTATCCTTAACTCATCCATGATGATTTGATCCTCATGATCGGCTATCCATTTCCTTAGTGCATCTTTATCCTGGCATTGTGTTAAATATGTCTGGCCACCCTTGCCTGTAGCATTAATAACATATCTATTGAACGTTTTCTCCATAATTGCCCGCCTTTTTAATAAAATGTCTTGAATATTTAAATACGAACGCACTGCTTTTTCCTTTATCATTTACAAAAGAAACATAATTTATATATACTATAAATTTTGATTGGCAATAGCATGTTCCGCTTGAAAGTATCTAATAAAGTACATCGGTGCCGGTTATCATAATCGTTTAATCGAACCTATCATAATGTGCTAACTAATATTTGTCAATACGTTTTTAAAATGTAAATGAAACGTAAATTTTCAGTCTTGTTAAAGATATATTTTTTTACGGTTTAGGGTTTACAAATGCCAAATAATAGGAGCGGGATACGTTTGTCAATTTAATGCATTCCGGCCTGAAATCAAGGGAATTGAGTACGGAGGGGGGTTCAATCATTTCGGGTTAATTCTGCCTTGCAGAAGGGATGAGATCAGCCATCGGCTGCACGCTTTTTGTGGCAAAATCGCTGTTCAAACGGAATTCATGACAACAGGTTCCGGCTTTTGCTTTATGGGCCCTGTACCTATTTTGAATGCAGCATCACTTATACATGCAGAAGACCCCCATATGGAGGTCTTCTCGATGAAGTTTATAACGAGCATCCCATGCCCTGGATATGTATGTATTATTTCATCGTACTGATTGCCTGGGCAAGAGTGGACTTTATCGTCACTTTATCAAAAGGAAGTTGAAGCTTAACGGCAGTCATGGCTATTTCCGGCCGAAGTCCTGAAAGGGTTGTTTCAATACCGATCAAATGTAAGGATTCAATCAATTGCGACAGCTGGTGTGCGGATGCACCATCTATTGCATGTACGCCCGATAGGTCAATGAAAAGCCTTGTGACATTTTTTTCAACGCACTTTTGTAAGGTGTTTTCAAGCAAGGTCATGCCCCTTGTCGTGTCAATATTGCCTATCAAGGGAAGCAACGCCATGTTATCTTTAAGGGAAATGATGGGCGTGCTCAATTCATCGATCGTTGCCTGTTGGGCTTTCATGATTTTATTGGCATATCGATGATTCGCTTCAGTAAACCTCTCCATCACTTCACTGAACACCTTCACCACTATCCGGTACCAGGAATTTATTTCTTCCTGTGGATATTGGTCACCATGCAATTTCACAAACCTGTCAATATAATCAAGGTATTGATCTTGCGTTCGAAAAAACTCCCTCAATATAAAATAGATCGGTGTATTTAAATGCTGCTCATCCTGACCGATATCTTCAATCCAATCACCAAGCCGCTTAAAGAATTCCCTCTCCTCCGTAACGAAGACCTGAAAGAAACGCAAATGGAATTCATTATTTTGCTGCTTAAGTTTTTTAATCACTTTGGGATCGGATGAACTATACACACCCGCTTTATCGCCTTTATTCAATGTTGCGTACCAATCATCAGTCAATTGTGCTGCCACGCCCAATAAAAAGGAATATAATTCTTTATTTCTATGCATAAGTTTCTCCACCTATTTTTTATAAAATAGCATTCCAATTGGTCTCAGTAATCAATAAATCGAATGCACTACATACAGAAATCAGCATTGTCAGGCATTGAAAGTTAAACGTTTCATCAGCTAAGGAAAAGCACCGACTCTTCAATACATGGATTGTCATTACCTGATGCCCAATGCCCCCCTCTTTCCATATACCTTCCCAGCTGTTTTTGAAACCACGCAACCACTGTTTATCAAAAAAAATTTGCAGGAACCTAATCTATTATTCTGGTAAATCTGCGTTCACCCAAAAAGCATTTTATTATTAAAGTTTACCATTTTTATATTTGGTTAACAAATCCCCCCTTTTCTTCAACAAAAAAGGACCTGTTCCCAGATCCTCCGTTTAAAACCATCGCATCACCATTTCACCTTACTTTTTCATAAATAAGGCCGTCCATAAACCTTCCACCCCAAACGTTTCATCCGATTGTTCCATTTTCCTCATTTTACGTATTTCCACCACTTCGAATTCCTTGAAAATCATTCTGAGTTTTTCTTCAGTAAAACCTAATCCGCCTTTAAGGCTCCTTTGCCTGTATACCTCCCAATCTGAAAGTTCTGCACCACCCAATATGCCGCCTTCGACAAAACAAGTAATTGAATACAATCCCTTAAGCCTTAGCGCCTTTTTCACCATCTCTAAATAATTGATCCTTCGATGTGGCGCAATATGGTGAAAACAACCTGAATCATACACGAAGTCATATTACCCTTCCACTCCAAATCAAATATATTCCTTTGAATGAAGTTCACGTTCACTTTCTTTTCTGCCGCTCGTTCTTTTCCCCATTCCAGTCCTGCCTTCGAAAAATCCACCGCATCAACGGAACAGCCCTTTTGAGCAAGGTAAACGGCATTTCTCCCAGGTCCGCACCCAAGCTCAAGAACCTTTCCTGGCCCAATTGACCCTCCATCAAAATATGTAACCAAATTCTCATCAGGGAAATTTTTGAAAAAGGGAACCCCCTTTTCACGGTCTTCATAAAAATCATTCCAGAATGAAGTTGGCTCACGCAATAACGAGTCCAGCATATTCAATAGATCTTCATAGGTATCCCGCCATTTAATTATACTGGTTTCAGCCAGATGCCCCTATTCTTACTCATCGCTACTTTGGCCATCTCTTCTATAATGCCGACACCGTACCTTTTGCCAAGAATGTTCAGTTGAGCCAATTTGGATAATGTGGCGTCCATTCCATTAAGACTTCCAGAATGGCATCATTTCCATTACTATTCAATTGGGATAGGGGTCCTTTCATATTTTCCAATTACCACCAAACCAATCTATCAAATCCGCTTACTGATGATTATCTTCCTATACATTCCATTCAGCATGATCGGTCGATCCTCTTCAACTTTCAAATTCTTATCATGTCTAATGAACAAGTCTTCAAACCGCAAGCCAATATCCGTTCCTAAAAATCTAATGATGGGCCGCAGAAGCTTTTTGGGTAGTGATAGCACTTCATCTTTAGAAATAAACTTATCGAATAGTATGATTTTCCCCTCGCCTTTTAAAACCCTGATCATCTCCCGTAGGCATTCATCGGCATTAGGTACGACGGAAAGAATCAAACTTCCTACTATATAGTCAAACGATTCATTATCGAATTCCATATGCTGTGCATCCATCTTGAGAAAATTGATCGATGTATTATCAAATTTCTCCATCGCTTTATTTAGCATATCGGCTGACAGGTCTATCGCAGTTATCTCCAGGTCAAGGTTCTTGATCAACTCCAAATCGGCCCCAGTACCTACGCCCACAAACAGAACCTTTGCATGATCTTGGAAATGCATCTCTTCAAATATTCTTTTCCTGGCATCTAAAAAGAGATGAGAATTGAAGATTTTGTCATAAATCGGCGACCAAACCTTATAAATCACTTTATTCCACGAATTATTCAACATCCCCACCCCCTTGCTTACTTTTTCTATAAAGCATTAAAAATCCCTTCCAAGCGGATATCATATCTGGCTAATTAGTAAGAATGATCTCCATGCGGCGCTTAAATGCAGACATTACACCTGCGCGATTCATTTTAAATACATTACCTTGACTGTCATAGTAATATATCTTAAGATATACCAAAGGAGGTGAGGATTTGGTTCAACGACAACTATCCTCTGACTTGCTTCGAGGACATGTAGATACGATGATTCTAAAACTCCTGCAAAGTGGCGATAAATATGGTTATGAAATCAGCAAACTGATATATATGGATTCGGATGAGCAATATGAAATTAAGGAAGCGACGATGTATTCCAGCTTAAAGCGACTGGAAAAGGACGGATGCATCATCTCTTATTGGGGAGATGCCACACAAGGCGGGAGAAGGAAATATTACAAAATCACCCCGATTGGGGAAGACACATATATCCAAAATAAAAATGACTGGGAGCAGGCCAAGCGAATACTTGAGCGCCTCTTGTAAGAAAGGAAGATGAAATGTGATCGAAAAATTGAATACACATGTTCATAACATTTTTGCCCCGTACAAAAGTGCAAAAACAGCAAAGGAATTGGAAGAAGAACTGCTGCAAAACTTACTGGAAAAATACAATGACCATAGAAGGAATGGTACCAGCGAGCAGGAAGCGTATAAGCTGACTGTGGATTCGATTGGGGAAGTATCAGAGCTCATGGAATCGCTCAATCTGCAATACAATGTGCTTGAGCAGGCGATAAGCATGGACTATTCCAGGCAACGCTTATTGGATTCCGACTTCCGCTCGGTTTCGGTGCATGATGGAAAATTTAATTCCTGCGATTTAAGCCGTTCTGATTTCAGCCATTCCGACCTGACGAACAGCACATTTAAAAGCACTAACTTAAATAATTGCATCTTTGAAAACGCCAATTTAACCAGTACCCTATTTAAAAGCGCAAATTTAAAAGGAGTTACTTTCAAGAACTGCATTTATAATAAAACCCATTTTAAAGGCTGTAATTTATCTGGTCTTATTTTTGATAAGGAAACATTCAAACAAACCATTTTCGAGGGTTCTTCATTGAAAAAGGCATCATTCCGCGATGCCACACTCATCAATGTTCAATTTCGGATGTCGGATTTAAAGAAAATCGACTTTACTGGAGCTTCGATGGATAAACTCACTTACAACTTTTTACATGGAGCTAAGGTTGATCTTAGCGGCGTGACCATCATCTAAAGGAGGACTTTACAATGACTTTACCAATAGCGATTGTCGTATCCACCTCAATCATTTGCGTGACCGTGTTTCTGACTGCGGTCGTTTTAAAAGGAATGAGCATGGGAGAATGATTCAACAAGAACCCTGTGCTAAGACACGAAAAGTCTTAGCACAGGGTTTTTATATGCTTATCATCCAACCGCCCATCCCCCTCTGCATGAACCTTTAGACTTCCACTTCAAATTCTTTAACGTAGACAGCATTCCCTGTGATTTCAATATCGAATGTATCATGGTTTTTGGCAGCCGTAACGCGGACTCTGCCATCCTTCCCGATTTCATGTCCCTGTTCGATTAATAGATGCACCTCATCTTCAAGACCATCCTTTATGTATTTTGCATAATAAGCGCCCATTACACCTGAAGCCGTTCCTGTCACAGGGTCTTCAAGCGTACCTGAAAATGGCGAGGAAAAATGCCGGGCATGCATATGGGCATCACTATCATACGTTTCCAGGCAAAAGGGATGAACTGAAGCTCTTGGCATTTCCTTTAATAATTGCGGAAACAGTTTATTGTTCGCCTTCATCCTTTTGAATGAATCGCGTTCCTTTACCGGAACCAGTAAAGTCCATAAACCTGTACTTCCATAAACGATAGGTAATTCATTTTCAAGATCATCTATATCAAGCCCGAGGGAACTGGCCAAGCTACCCTTATCTCCGCTAAACGCTTCAAACTGTGGCGCGGCCTGCTTCATCGTGATGTATACCTCTTGATCCGCAGTCGTATGGATCTTGATTGGCAATATTCCCGCTCCTGTTTCAATCATCAGCTCATCCTTATCCAGCAATCCCCTTGTCTTCAGCGCATGGATGGTAGCCATTGTCGCATGACCGCAGAGATTCATTTCATGTCCTGGTGTAAAATAACGGATTCTAAGATCCGCAATATCGGACTCCATGGGAAAAGAGGTCTCATTGAACCCCACCTTCAGCGCTATATCCTGCATTTCCTTTTCCGTCAGTCCATCCGCATCTAAAACGACACCAGCCGGATTTCCTTTATTCGGTATACTACTGAACGCATCGTAATGAAAAACCTTTACCATCTTCAAATCTAACATCTCCTATTAAATGAATGGTGCTTCTCTTTAGTAATTCTTTATCTCCATCAAAATCCCTTTTTCGTCCTATACTCAGTGAAATGGCCACTGATTTTATCATTTCCCGCCAGAAGATTCCCTCTTCAAGCGTGTGAAGGGCGAGATGAGTGGCTGTTGGCCTAAGCCAAAGTATTCTTTTGAGTAGGCTGGTCTCATCCCGAATCATGTTTAAGATCCGTTTATGTATGGAAGAAATTTGCGACACTCCTGCCGAATGACTGGCTAGCCGAGACCCCACAGACGCTTGCTTTGATGAGGCTTGGCAAAAATCCGGCGGAAAGGGAGCGGATTTTTGAAATAAGCTGGAATGTTTTCAACTAAAAAACTGCAGGAAAACTCGTATTTCTTAGAGTTTTCCTGCAGTCTGAAAAACGACTATCGAGTCCCAAGGGACCATTAATTCATTTGAGATTTATGCCATTTCCACGCACTTTCAATGATTTCTTCCAAATCTATCGATGCTTTCCAACCAAGTTCTTCATATATCTTATTGGCCGAAGCAACCAGGCGGGCGGGATCTCCAGGGCGACGGTCAGCATACTCGATGGTCGGTTTCACTCCCGTGACTTTTTCACAAGTGTCGATTACATCCTTAACCGAAAATCCTTTTCCATTCCCAAGATTGTAGGTGGCCGTATCCTTCTTCCCGGATAATAGGGCTTGAAGCGCGATTATATGAGCTTGGGCTAAATCCGTTACATGGATATAATCACGGATGCAAGTGCCATCTTCTGTGTCATAGTCCGTACCAAACACGGAAATCTTCTCACGTTGCCCTAATAAATGTTGTAAAATGATCGGAATCAAGTGTGTTTCCGGGTCATGGCTTTCACCGATTTCTGCCGATGCATGTGCTCCGGCCGCATTAAAGTAACGCAAGACGACATAATGAAGTCCATATGCTTTTGCGAAGTCTCCTAAGATCTGCTCTACCATCAATTTCGAGCGGCCATATGGATTAATCGGATTGGTTGGCTGATTCTCATCAATCATATCAACATTCGGTATCCCGTATGTAGCTGCCGTTGATGAAAAAATGAACTTCTTAACATCATGCTTGAGCATGGTATTCAACAATGTAAGAGTTGCACCTACATTATTTTCATAGTATTTATAAGGATCTTGGACAGACTCCCCAACCAAGCTATTTGCAGCAAAGTGCATAACGGCTTTAATGGGATACTTAAGGAAAATATCATTCAAGACCGCTTCGTCCCCTAAATTTCCTTCCACCAGGATGGCCTTCGAATCGACCAGCGAACGAAAACCGGTTGATAGATTATCCAGAATGACAACCTCTTCAGTATTCACTAACTCTTTTACAAGATGACTTCCAATATATCCAGCACCGCCAACGACCAAAATCATATAGAATTTCCCCTTTTACTTTAAGCTTAAATGAATCATTGCCAAATCTCGTAATATTTCATTAGTGGGAGGTTTAATGATAAGAACCTCCCTCATTTTATAAGCATTTATTGAAGGTTTCCATGGCCAATCCATTATATTGGGTGTAATCAAACTTCGCTAGTTTAGGATGATCATTACTAACCATGGTAGATAAGCCCTTTTCCAGCCCATCTATACTATTTTCGACAAGTAAACCATATTTGCCGTTTTCCAAAACGGTTCGGTTAGCCACTATATCAGTAGCCATGATTTCCATTCCTAAAGTCATCGCCTCCAATAAAACCATAGGCTGCCCTTCATAATGTGAAGAAAGAACGAAGCAGTCACATTTTTCCATGAACGAAAATGGATTTTCTAGCTGGCCCAGAAGATGAATGGAATGATTTAAGTCCAGCTCATCAACGATTGACTGCAAATCTTCCTTTAATGGGCCTTGTCCTAAAATATACAGTTTACTATTTTTGTGTTTTTCATGAAAGCCTGCGAAAGCATGAATCAAATTATCTTGACCTTTTTCAGGTGATAATCTTCCCATATTGACAAAGTTAAAATCATTTTTATCAGGATACGGAACGAATTGATTATTCACTTCCAATCCATGGACCTCTTGCACGCATAACGCCTGTTTATCGATCCAGCCTATAGATATCCCATCCAATGATATATGGGCATAAGTACCAAGTTGGGTAACCGCTTCTTTATCAAATTCCACGATCCGGCCATTGAAGCTTGGCCCATTTTCCAAGACCATGGCATCTTGCAGCCCATAAGGATTATCCCAAATATTATAATCGCCCAAGTTAATTTCGGCAGTGCCGCGAACTTCCCGTTCTTTTAACAGGATTGGCTCTTCTATGACTTCGAATGCCCCCGTATTTAACCAGCCTATTTTCTTATTATCGATTTCGAAAAGATAATAGCCGCCTTTGTTTGTTCTGTTATACTTTATGATCCTGACGATTTGCCCTTCAAAATCGATTGCCCTGCTCACTCTTTTGGCCTTGTAGTTCGGATAAGCCTTCGTCCAGATTGTATGGTCCTCCGGATTGGTTATTTTTCCGTACTTCTGATTACCCGTGTTTATTTCCTTCAGCGTCCTATTCCCAATCTTATCAATGAACTTTTTATTGTTTTTATAGTTCCTGGATATTATATACTTTCTTTTCATCATGATTTGCAGCTTGTCATTTAAGCTCATGTCTTCATTGATTGTACAATGTTCAAGCATGGATAAAGCTGAATTATCTATCCAGCCTATCATTTTATCTTTTACAGATATTCTGCTATAAATCGAATGCTGGGTTTTTGCTTCCTTATCGACTTTTACAATGATCCCTTTAAAATCATGACTGCCAGAGATTTTGTACGTGCCTTCAATCTTATACGGCAACGACCAAATATAGTTCGACCGAGGTTTTACTAACCTTGCAATCTTATCCACTTCTTTTTCATAAATGATGCTGTCCGGCAACAGATCAACAGCTTCTTCACTAATCCAGCCAATGATTTGATTGTTATGGCTGAATTTGTAAAAAGTGTTCTGTTCGGCATGGGCCTTTCTTGAAATCACGATTTCAGCACCTTCAAATCGTTCTTCCAGTGGAAATTGATTGGCATTCGAAATTCCCGGAAGGGCATTCCAAACATGATTATCCTTAACATCCCTTAATATCGCCCTTGCTTTGAAGTTTTCTGTGATCAATGCCTTTTCATCATTTTCGATAACCTCAGATTCATTTGGCACGATTTGAAGGATTTTATCCGGGTTGATCGAATTCATTACATAATCAAACTTATAGTAGTCTGCATACTCCAATAGATTCTTTCGGTTTAATTCCATCGTTCCCTCAGAAACACTTACAAGCTTATCAAATCGATTGTATACGGAAAACAGTCCCCTTAGATTGATACGGTGAGGTCTCTTTCCATTAATGATGCGCTCACTATCAGAAAGCAAATCATTATGCATATAACAAACTTTCTTTTTTGCATCTGCAGCCAGCAGATATTTAGCCCAATAATGGCTATAACCGCTAAAATCGATCACAAAATCAAACTTCGTTTTACCGAATAAACGTGCATGCTCTCTAATATAGGCATTTTCCGGGTAAAGCTTCTTCCCTAAGAATCCTCTTTCCCCTCTGTTATGGATGAATTTATCTTTGTAGACTTCCAAAATTTTATACACAGGTAAGCCAGGTTTGAATAGAAAACGCACATTCTTATTAACCTTGCCCATATTTTTCAAAACCTCGTGAGAGTGAGGCGTGGCAGTAAAACAGCTGACATCATATTTCTCATAATCAATATTATTCATTAGATTAAGGAAAGAGGATGTAATTCCGTTATCCCTCAATCCACCTGGATAAATCAATATTTTTTCCTTTGCGGAATCGAGGCCAGTAATTGTGTTCAGCTGTTTCGTAGACTTATTAAAAATATTTTTGACTATTCTCTCTGTTACTTTTCCGTCCTCATGGTTCGTGAATTTCCCTTGCATTTTTTTATATTTATCGGAATATCTCAATTTCACATTTTTAATATCTTTAATGGCCAGTGCCAATTCTTTTGAGTTAAAAAGCATCGGTCCCGGGAGTTCATCATTTTGGAGATATTGACCCCTTTGCTCAGCATAAACGTCCGTATCCCATGTGTAGAACAGAATTGGCTTATCGGTAACAAGGTAATCAAAGAAGATGCTGGAATAGTCCGTGATAAGTAAATCGACTGCAGCAAGCAATTCATTTGTATCCACATGATCAGGTATTAGTCGATCCTTGATTTCCGAATGCTTAGTGGCTTCTTTATAAAGATAAGGGTGCACCTTAATCAATATATTATATTGTTCACCGACTTGACTTTGTAAATCATTCATATCTGCAATAATTTGCAAAAGATCGTTATCCACTTTAGCCAGATTCGTCCCCTTCCAAGTCGGGGCATATAAAATACTTTCCTTGGCATCGCTGATTTTCAAACCTAGATTTCTTAGATAATCCTTATACTCCCCCGGATTCGTGTTCAGCGTCAAATCGATCCTCGGATATCCTTCTTCTATAATTTCACCTTTATACAAACCATTCAGTTTATAGCTTTTTGTAAACATATTAGTAGTATGGGCATTAGGGCTCAAGATGAAATCCGCACTCAAGAAGTTCCTGACAACGTTTTGAGAATGTGAAGGGTTACCGGGTATATCAAAGCCCATATTTTTAAGGGGCGTTCCATGCCAGGTATTGATGTAAATTTGCTCGCTTTTAGGGATGAAGAAAGACTGGAATGTGGAGTTATTGATTAAATACTCACTTGTTGCAAGCCATTTTAAATATTCCTTTGAATTGCGTTGAACGAATTGAACATTCGGCATATCCTTATACTTCGCCATTACACCTGAAAGGACATTGAAATCCTGGATGGACCAAATGTGCATGAAATCTTGATAGTCCTGATTTTCCAGCATATATTTAAACATCGCGTATGGACTGTCAGTCATACTGTTTCCATCACGACTCTCATATAGAATGGTGTTTTTTTGCACGCTTAATTTCTCATAATACTTTGCATATTTATTTACACGCTGATGATTTTCCTTTAATAAGAAATTGGCGATAGGCTGTTTAAGGAAATCTACTTTTCTTTTTATTACCTTCTTATTCACTGAATAGGCATCCCCTTTTATCGATTTATTCACCATTCAAAATTATGTTTGCCGTTCATTAACCCAAAATAACAACTATGAATGATCAATAGTTGGAGATTTTTTAAAATGATTACTCTATTAAATTTAAAGTGTATGAATGGGCAGTAAAAGTTTATTTGTCCACTGCCTTATGCAGGTCGAGGATATTTTCCATTATTTTTATGATATCATCCCTTAAATCAGGACGTTGCAGGGCAAATTCAATGGTCGTTTTCACAAAACCATCAACAACACCGACATCAAAGCGTTTTCCATCAAAATCGTAAGCGAAGACTTTTTGGATTTCATTCAGTTTTTGGATGGCATCCGTTAATTGGATTTCACCGCCGGCTCCTGTTTCCTGCTTGGCCAGGAAATCGAATATTTCCGGAGTCAGGATGTATCTTCCCATGATGGCTAAATTGGATGGTGCCGTTCCTTGTTTTGGTTTTTCGACGAAACGGTTCACTTCGTATCTTCTGCCTTCTTGCGTAAGCGGGTCAATGATGCCGTATCTATGTGTTTCGTTCTCATTTACCGGCTGCACTCCAATGATCGACGAACCTGTCGCATCATATTCGTTGATTAATTGACGTATGGAGGGCACATCGCTTTCCACGATATCATCGCCTAAAAGGACGGCAAAAGGCTCATCACCAATAAAATTACGTGCACACCAAACAGCATGTCCGAGGCCTCTCGGTTCTTTTTGCCTAATGTAGTGGATATTAGCTAAATTGGATGGGTATCTCACCTTCTCCAATAAATCGAATTTCCCTTTTTCACTCAAGTTATTCTCAAGTTCATATGCATGATCAAAATGGTCTTCTATCGCTCGCTTATTCTTTCCTGTGACGATGATTATATCTTCAATTCCCGCTTTCACGGCTTCTTCTATAATATATTGAATAGTTGGTTTATCGACTATTGGCAGCATTTCTTTAGGCATTGCCTTCGTTGCAGGCAAAAATCTAGTTCCCAATCCTGCTGCAGGAATAATCGCCTTTTTAACTTTTTTCATACTTTGTAACTCCTTCACATTAAGATAAATCTACAAAAAACACCATTTTTTTCTGAATCATCCTTTTTATAGTAACATAGACTCGTATATTGTAAATATATTAACAAAAAAAATACCCTTCTTTTGTAAAAACAACCATAATTTTAACTGCCATTCCATGCAATATCCCGCTTTCTACTTGAAAAAAATAAGGCCATTCCTCAATATTTCAGGAAATGGCCTTATTTTTTTTCACTATATGACTACTAGGTCCAAGGACCTGATTATTTAGTTCGACTTATCAATTCATTCGTTTTTAACAAGTCGGGATCTGTTGGAATCAACAGCCTGCCTATAATTCATACATTTCAACGCAAAAAAAATGGACGTCACCACAAGGAGCGACGTCCACTAAATTATTCAGCTTCGGCAACAACGGTAAAGCGTTGGTTGATGTGCTGCGGGTTTTCAATTTCATCAAGTACCGCAAGGGCAAAATCGGCATAACTTACATAGCTTTCACCCTTTGAGTTTACAAGAAGGTTGTCTTTGCCCAATGTATACCCACCTGTTCTATTTCCTTGCGGATCAAAGAAAGCGGAAGGGCTGATGAACGTCCATTGGATGCCAGTGGCATTTTGTAGATCGCCAAGGTTCTTGGATTGATTATAGGCTGTTGCATAGTACTCTTTAGGGAACTCAGGCGTATCCAATACACGGATCGTTTTTGCCTCGTCAACGAAAAGGCTTCCAGCTCCGCCAACAACGATCAGTTTAGTTTGAGGAGCCCCTTTCATGGCCTCAATCAAGATTTTTCCTGCCTCGACATGCAGATGTTCTTTCCCTGGAGCAGCGCCAAATGCATTCACTACCACATCGAATCCATTAATATCTTCAGCTTTCAGATCGAATACGTCTTTTTCCAGCACGGATGCTCCTTGAATTTGGACTTTAGCTTCATCCCTGACAATGGCCGTAACATCATGTCCCCTAGTCAATGCTTCCTTTAAAATCAGACTTCCAGCTTTTCCGCTCGCACCAATAATACCGATTTTCATTTTAAATTCCTCCTATATATTGTTTTTGGAACTTCAATTGTAACTTAATTACTTACATGTAATAATATAAGTTACAGGTTGCTATTTTGTCAACTTTATTATTTAGAGGAGTTCGGAGATATATTCAGTTTCGGGGATATATCCTGGTTTTTCGTCGATATTTTGCAGGTTTCGGAGATATATCCTGTTTTTCGTCGATATTTTGCAGATTTCGGAGATATATCACGGTTTTTTGTCGATATATCGCAGGTTCCGGAGATATATCACGGTTTTTCGTCGATATATCGCAGATTTCAAAGATATCTCCTGATTTTTCATCGATATTTTGCTATTTTCGGAGATATATCCTGGTTTTTCGTCGATATATTGCAGCTTTCGAAGATATATTTTGGTTTTTCGTCGATATTTTGCTATTTCCTGAGAAATATTCGATTTTTTCGTCAAGATATTGCAGGTTCCGGAGATCTATCCTGATTTTTCGTCGATATATATAAAAAAGCACCATTCATTTTAGAATGGTGCGCTTAAATTAGCTGTTTTTCTTTTTCATTAGCAGTCCCATGCAGATTGTGATGAGAGTAAACGCGATAAAGGCCAAAAACGGGATCGTGATGAATCCTAGCCAATTTATATATTCACCTGAGCAGGGAACACCGCTTTGACACATTTCGAACTGCTTTAATGCTGGGATTTTTTGCAGACTATAGTGATATCCTGACACCAACATGCCCAAAATCGATAATGGGAGGATGTATCGGTAAACTTTCAGGTCTTGCTCATAAAAGGCACGTCCCAATAAAATAATGAGCGGGTACATCAAGATCCTTTGATACCAACAAAAGGTACAGGGTACATAATGGAGAATCTCACTAAAGTAGAGACTTCCAGCAGTGGCGATGATCGATAGGATCCAAGAAAATAATAGTGGCTTGTTCATCACTATTTCTCCTTCGCTGCATCATCAACCATTTTCTCTAAATCATCAATTGTATTTCCTTCAAACTTCTTGCCATTGACAAATAAGGAAGGAGTTCCGGAAACGCCCAATTCGTCGGCCAAATCCATATCCTTTTTCCATTGGTCCTCGGAATTGCCTGCTTTAAAAGAGGAAACGACTTTTTTCACATCTTTGGCATTTGCGATTTCTTTCAATGCTTCTTCTAGGAATTTGTCCGTAAACACATCTTCCTTTTCATATTTCAGGTCCTCTGGCTGCTTATCGTACAGAAGCTCATGGAATTTCCAAAAGGTATCATTTCCTAATTCCTGATAAACACTTTCCGCAAATTTAGCGGATCTGGTTGAATCGACGTTAATGAACGAATAATTCATGAAATAAAATTGCGCTTTTCCTGTATCAATCAATTCGCTTTGTATGGAAGGAAAGAATTGCTCCTCGAATGTCTTACATACTGGACATTTATAGTCACCAAATTCGACTATTTGGACAGGTGCTGATTTTTCACCCAAATAAGGCTGTGATTTATAATCGATTTCTTTAACGGCTGTATCTTCGTCCTTCCCATTTGCCAAAAATATAAAGCCAATAATGATTACAGCGATTAACCCTATCATCCAAAACGTGAATGCAGAAGATTGTTTTTGATTACCCTTTTTTTTATTAGCCATCATATACCTCCATCACTTGTAGTTGTGTCGATATTTCTTCACCAGCCATAGCGGCCGATTTCGGTTCCCCCCTCCTGTTGCTTTCACCTGTAACTGATTCATTTACACGTTATAATATAAGTTTCACCATGCTGGTTTGTCAATTACACATACTTTTTATTTTTGCCTTTGCAGAAACGGCGTTACTTGACAAGGATACGGTTAATGGATAAATATTATTCTTGCAGGCCATTATAACTTGTAACCACTTGAATTACATGTTAAATAATTTATACTATATAAGAATAGAGATTTTAAAGGAGAGAAAAAAGAGATGTCCATCAGTACCCGCTTTTCCGTAGGAATCCATATATTATCTCTTTTAGAAATAAACAAAGAAGGCGTTAACACTTCTGATTTTATTGCAAAAAGTGTAAACACCAACCCAGCCTTAATCAGAAAAATCACCGGCATGCTGAAGAATGCAGGTTTAGTGAACGTTCGTCCGGGTATCGCCGGAGCAACTTTGGCCAAGGAATTGTCGGATATCACTTTGCTTGATGTTTATCAGGCTGTCAACGTTGCCTCGGATAAAGAATTATTTGGAATCCATGAAAATCCTAATCCAGCATGCACTGTTGGAAGAAATATACAAAACACAATAGAGCCCATCTTTTCAGTTGCGGAGCTTGCCTTGGAAAAAGCATTGGGAGTGGTAACGATCGAGGATGTCGTTAGGGGTATTCTGGAAAAGGATAAAACCAAATAGCAAAAAAAAACACATGAGTCGGACTCATGTGTTTTTTTACCATTATTATTTATACTTAGGAACTTCAATGGTCAATTTATAGGAATCTAGTAAACTATACAAATTATAAATCTGTTTCACTTGTTTTGTTGCCCAGCCAATATCAGTCGCATATTGGTGTGAAGCATATCCATATTTCTCTGCAGCCGTAGGATTCCATCTCATTTTGTAAAGCGTGTCCTGTCCAGCAGAGATATATCCTTTGGCGATGAATTCGGCACCGCCTATGATGGCCGCCTCCGGAGTGAACCAGCCAGCATTATAGGCGTATTGAGCGCCGCTGCTTAGCGCCGTTCCGTCAAATGCTCCCACTCCATACATATTATAGACCGTTTTCCCGTTAACCTTTACGCCAGTCGCTAACGGTGATGTGCCATTCCCGGTCTCCAGCAAAGCATGTGAGATCAGGTAGATTTCATTAACCCCATATTTCTCCCCTGCCGCAGTGAAGGTTGCAGCTTGGCCTTGCAGAATCCCTTTTCCTGAAAGGATTCTATTATTCACTTCAGAAACGTCCATGTTGGTGACTTGAGAGAGCTTGACGAATTGGAATGATTTGATTGGATCATCCACAAAATTATTGGGGTTAAGATTATATTCTATATCTTCCGGACTGGCATTTACCCATGTCTTGTTATAGTCCACCTCATACCAATAATATCCGTCAGAGCCCTTTACTTTTGATTTAATATTCAATGATTGATTATTGCTGACAGGACCGACTACCCAATAATTAGATCCAGCTCCGCCCCTGACACGCCAACCGGTTCCTTTAACCGTACCTTTTGTAGAATTGATTAAAGTTAATCCATCTTCGCGTATGTAGGTTTTATAATTTTTATCCGTTTGACCATTTACGGCCATTTGAATTTCAACCATCTTTTCCATCGTAAGATCATATTCTTTATCGATCCTGATTATCGATCCATTCGAACTTCCTGGACCTTCCGGTGCTTTGACCGTTAAATATTGCGTACTCACATATCCCGTTTTTCCATTGGCCGTGACTCTTGACCAGCCATTTGATTCTGAATACACCGTTACCGCCGTATTGTTTACAAGCTTGGCTATAATTGAAGCGGAAGCTGATGCTTGTGACCGCATATTCAGACTGGAGCCATCATTCACATTTACATATTTAATTAACGTGTTTTCTTCTCCGTCCGGATTCTGCTCCGGTAAAGAACCAGGCTTCGTTGCTGATAGATATTGCGAATTGACATAACCTTCTCCGCCATACGCTTTAACTTCTGACCAGCCATTTGATTCCGAGATGACTTCTACCTCTACACCCCTTGCCAATTTCACAATGACGGAAGCACTTTCTGACGGCTTATTCCGCATATTCAGTGAACCCGAGCTGACATTTACATATTTCGTTATCGTTTTTTCAGGTATGGATGGATTGGAGTCCATTTCAGGTTTTGTCGTTGAAAGAAAGTCAGTACTGACATACCCTTCAATCCCATTGGCCTTGATCTTCGCCCAACCTTTGGATTCCGAATAGACCGTCACTTCCGTTCCTTTTGACAGCTTTGCGACTATACTCGCGCTATCTGACCCGCTTTTTCTCATATTGAGCGTTCCTGAGCTGACATTTACATATTTCGTCGTCGTTTTTTCAGGCGTTACTGCCGTTGATCCCGTTCCTGGTTTTGTTGTCGATAGATATTTGGCACTGACATGGCCGTCTTTTCCATTTGCTTTGACTTTGGCCCAGCCATTTGATTCCGAATAGACCGTCACTTTTGTTCCTTTTGAAAGCTTTGCGACTATGTTCGCACTTTCCGATCCGCTTTTTCTCATATTGAGCGTTCCAGAGCTTACGTTTACATATTTCGTCGTCGTTTTTTCAGGCGTAACTGTCGTTGATCCCGCTCCTGGCTTTGCCGTCGATAGATATTTGGTGCTGACATATCCGTCCTTTCCATTGGCTTTGACTTTCGCCCAGCCATTGGATTCCGAATACACCGTCACTTTCGTCCCTTTTGAAAGGATGGCGACAACGCTTGCGGTAGCTTTTCCGCTTTTCCGCATATTCAGTGAACCCGTGCTCACATTCACATATTTCGTTGCCGTTTTAGCCGTTACCTCAGCTTTGGTCACCGTTCCTGGTTTCGTTGATGATAGATACTTCGCACTGACATATCCTTCTTTTCCATTGGCTTTGATCTTCGCCCAGCCTTTGGACTCCGAATACACCGTTACCTGTGTGCCTCTTGTCAGCTTTGCGACTATGCTGGCACTATCTATCCCGCTTTTCCGCATATTCAGTGAACCCGTGCTCACATTCACATATTTCGTTGCCGTTTTAGCCGTTACCTCAGCTTTGGTCACCGTTCCTGGTTTCGTTGATGATAGATACTTCGCACTGACATATCCTTCTTTTCCATTGGCTTTGATCTTCGCCCAGCCTTTGGACTCCGAATACACCGTTACCTGTGTGCCTCTTGTCAGCTTTGCGACTATGCTGGCACTATCTATCCCGCTTTTCCGCATATTCAGTGAACCTGTGCTCACATTCACATATTTTGTCGTCGTTTTATTCGTTACCGCTGTTTTCGTTAAAGTCCCTGGCTTCGTTGCCGATAAATACTTCGTACTGACATATCCTTCTTTTCCATTGGCTTTGATCTTCGCCCAGCCTTTGGACTCCGAATACACCGTTACCTGTGTGCCATTTGCCAGCTTTGCAACTATGCTTGCATCCTCCGCCCCGTTTTTTCTCATATTGAGCGAACCGGAACTTACATGTACAAACATGACGTCTCCTATATTCGCCTGTTCCGCATGTAGTGGAGCTGCAGATATTTTTTCTTCGAAAGCAACGGTAGACAACACTGCAAAACAAAAAGTTGGTATAATTAATTTCTTCATCTCATTCTCCCTACTAAAGAATTATATTTCTAACATTTATTTAAATATCGGTTAAAATAAGTATAATAATATAGGCATATATGCTCATTCGTCTAAAATATATCATATTCCGTTAGAACTACAGGGAGATAAAGGAGATTGTAACATAATAGTAAACTAAGATACATTTAAGTAATAAAATAGAAACATTTGCAATGATGGGTATGTATCTGGCAAACAAATGATCAATATAAAGTATATTGATATAATTACTGACCACTCAAATTAATGCTTTTGAGACGAGCATCTTCCTTCCTTTACTGAATATATATAAAGGGTGGGCACACGCTCCTTATATTTGACGGATTGAGGCAATAACCTATATAATTACTGTATATAACTTATAAGAATCCTTCTGTTAAGGGGAGTAGCTATACAATAAAGTCGTCAGTACAGGATTTAATCCTCGGCTTTATTGGCAACTGATTTTAGTTGTTTGCAAGACCTTGCCGATTATTTGGTGAGGTCTTTTGATTTTTAAAAGACGGTATGACCAATAATCGGTTATACCGTCTTTTTTGATTCGAAAAATTGCACAATAGAGGTGAAAAGTATGCAGAACTATAATGAGTTAGCTCAAAGCGTTAAGATTTCCGATGATAAAAAGCATATATTGCTTGATGCCGACCCATCTTTATCACTTATCGGAAAAGGCCGAAGCGCATATGTATTTAAAATACATTCCACCAATAAGGCACTTAAAGTGTTTTTCCCGGATCATACTCACACAGCTAAAGTTGAAGCTGAAATATACAAAACCGTCCAATCCATCGAATACTATCCAACCCTATATGATGCGGGGGTAAATTACCTGGTTATAGATCACATTGAAGGCAACACTCTTTTTGAATGCTTAACATTGGGAATCCCGATAACGGAAGAAAACATCGCGGAGATAGACCATGCCCTGCAATTGGCAAGGAAAGAAGGATTGAACCCTTCGGATATCCATTTACGAAACATCTTCATCACCTCCGAAAAAAAGGTGAAGATCATTGACGTTGCAAGGTTTAAGCAAGTGAAATCCTGTAATCAGTGGCACGACTTGAAAAGTGCATTTCACCTTTTCTATTCGAAGTCATTTTTTCCGAAGAAGATCCCCAGCTTCATACTGAATTCCATTGCAGCGATTTATAAAAAGAGATTTCTGCCCATCTGATCCTTACCATAAAAAAATCACATTGGAGGCATATATGAAAAAAATAATGACCATTGCTCTACTGTCCATACTTACATTAAGCGGATGCTCAGCTTTAGAAGAAGTCAATTCATCATTGGAGTATGCAGATCATGCGACGGAGTATGTAAATACCGTTAAGGAATTTGCCAATGAGGTGCCTGCATTGTCACAGGACGCCGTAACGAATGGCGAAGCAAGAGCAAATCTTGAAAAAGAACTGGAATTGATGAAAACGGAAATTGAAGAATTCAATGCAATGGAACCACCCCAAATCGCTGAAGGCATCCATGAGAAGATCGTCAGCTCGAATCAACAGCTTTCAGATGGAATTGAATTATATCTGAATAATATTGAAAATGGCCAAATTGACCCTAAGGCATTAGAAGATTCAGAGATAATGAATTCAATCGATACTATAACAGGATTGGCAAAACAAATTGAAGAATTGGGGAATTAAGCATCCTGCAATGAATAAAAAAGAATCACTTGAAACAAATTATTGACATGAAACCAAAAGGTTTTATATAATCAACAAAGCGAAACCAATTGGTTACATATTTCAGTTAAAAAGGAGAATCAGTATGGAAAATCAACATACACTACAGGACATCAAGAAGACAGTTATTCTTGAAGCCCCTATCCAACAAGTTTGGGATACAGTTTCGACTGCAGAGGGCATAGCTTCATGGTTCATGCCAAATGATTTTCAACCGAAAGTGGGACATGAGTTCCATATGCAATCACCTTTTGGTCCATCTCCTTGTAAGGTGACGGAGTTAGATGCTCCTCATCGTCTTTCATTCAGTTGGGATACGGACGGTTGGTTCATTTCCTTCATTTTAAAAGAACTGGACGGCAAAACGGAGTTCACCCTTATTCATGGTGGTTGGAAAGAGCCTGAAACGATTCTTCCGAGACCGAATGAAAAAAGCTCAGTGATTCGCGAGAGAATGGATCATGGCTGGGAACAGATTGTTCATGCAAAACTTAAAAAGGTTGTTGAGGGCTAAGTGTCTGCAGCAGAAAAACATGATGTATTTCAGGCTATCGCCGACCCAACCCGCCGAAAGGTCCTGCAATTGCTTGCTGAAGGGGATTTACCCATTTCAGAAATCACTTCTCACTTTTTCATGAGCCGTACAGCGATTGCCAAGCATCTTCATATCCTTTCTGAAGCTGAATTGGTCAGTGGCCGGAAGGTAGGCAGACAGAAACGCTTTCGGCTTCAGCCAGAACCTTTAGCGGAATTGAAACAGTGGCTTTCTTTTTACGATCAATTCTGGGATAACAAATTATCCATCCTTAAACATGTGATTGAACATTCAGGGGAAAATGGATTGAAAGTCATCGATAAAGAAAAGGACATGGATGAACCTTAATGAAGAAAAACCCCCGGCTCATTGCACCGGGGGTTTTTTCCATTAGTTTATGCTTCCATCTCCAAATTGTGTGCTTTGCGCTTCTTGATGACCATCGTTAGCAATAGCAGTAGATTGAAGACAATGATGCATCCAGTAAGGAATACTATACTCGTTGTCAATGCATCCGCTCCCAGGCTCGTGCTCATCGCCTGACGGAAGCCCATGACAGAGTATGTCATTGGTATGAACGGGTGAACATGACTGAAGAAGTTATTGGTCAGTTCCACAGGGAACATTCCTCCGCTTGCACCTAGCTGTAATACAAGGAATATCATCGCCAATAAACGACCCGGATTTCCAAATCCTACGGTCAAGAAGGTGACGATGAACATGAAGGTAAGGGAAGTCAGTATGGAAACCCCAATGAATTGCCCCATGTTCTCGACCTGTAAATCCATTCCCCAAATCATGATCGCATCCAACACTAATGCTGAAAGCGTCGCTTGGATAAACAGGACCGTAAATTTACTGAACCACCATGCCACTCCTGAAGTAGGCCTTGTGGAAGGCAAGCCTGTCGGGAATCCCATATTGAAAGCAATCGCTCCTACAAATAAGCCAAGAGACAATACATAAGGAGCCAGTGCATGACCATAATTCGGCACGTCACTGCTTTTTTGTTCTTTAACCTGTGTCGGTTCGGCAATCATGCTGTAATTATCATCGGTTGTTTTGTTTTCACTTATTTCTTCTGCTCCATCACCGAGTTTTTCCGAAAGTTCGACCGTTCCATCTTTAAGTGAGGATATGCCATCACCCAATTTTCCGGATCCTTCAGCAAGTGCCGAGGAACCTTCATTGATCTTACCTGCCCCATCGGCAAGCTGGATGACTCCATTGCTTAAAGTAGGCAGATTGCTTGCCAATTGTTCAGTGCCCTTAACAAGTGCTGATGAGCCATCATTCAAGGCAGCTGAGTTGGCATTCAGTTCATTGGCCCCGCTAGCAAGTTTGCTTGCTCCTTCGCCAACTTGGCTAACACCGAACGCATATTTCTCAAGACCATCCCCAAAGGAGGTTGACCCTGCTTGAAGTTGTGAAACTCCATCTACCAACTGACCAGATCCCTCAGTTAGTTTTGATAGACCATTATTCAACGAGGAACCGCCTTGTGCTAGCTGGTTGATCCCCTTCACTAATTCTGGTGTCCGTTCATTTAAACTTTGTGTTGCCGCCGTTAATTGATTGCTGCCTTCTACAGCCTCATTCAAGCCGCCATTTAATTGGGTTGCACCAGGAATCAATTGTTCTTCAAGTGCGTTCCTTATTGCCGTATATCCGTTTAACGCTGAAACGGCGTTTGGATTGACTTTATTCACCGCATTATTTAAATTGGCCACTTGTTCTGGAAGCTGGCCTAATCCATTCAATACAGGCATTACATTATCCTTCAATTGCGTTGATAAGTCGGATACACTTCCGGCAAGAGTCGAGGCGATTTGTTTTTGTGCCTCCGCTTGGTTTTGAAGTTCATTTTGAATGGCTCCGATTAATTCGGATTGTTGTTCACTTGTCATGCCTTTGAATGCTTCCGTGTTTTGAACGGCATTGATCGTGCTCTGACCATTATTCGCAATGGTTGATTGAAGTTCCGTTAAGGCCGCTTGACTGTTATTGAGGTCTTCAGTAATGCCAGATACGGTACCGGACGCGCTGCTTCCTGCAGGAATCGCTTCTTGCAATTGATTTACACCGCTTTGAATGCTTGTCAGTCCTTGCTTAAGCTGACTCATCTGTTCTTCTGCGGGCAATTGGCCATCCATTTTTTTCAGGCCGTCATTTAACGCTTGGCTTCCTTCTGCCAGTTTATTGATTCCTTCATTTAAACTTTGCTGACCTGATGCCAATTTTGGAATTCCTGTCGATTGGTCCGTCAGCTGGCCTGCATTTTGTGATAATTGATTCAACCCATCATTCAAATTCGCACTGCCTGTTTGCGCTTGTGCCAATCCCGTATTTAAAGTTTGCGCTCCTGGAACCACTTTGGCGAGCCCAGTGGAAAGTTGGGATGAACCTTGTAAAAGTGCTTCACTATTATTAGTTAATTCCCCTGTGCCTGATGCAAGTTCGTCCGCACCCTTTTGCAACTGGCCGACACCGGAAGTATATTGTGATATCCCCTTATTTAAATCCGACGCGCCACTTTCAAGCTTGTTGGCTCCTTCCATAAACTCGCCGACGCCGATTTGAAGTTTATTCGCTCCATCTTTGAAAGTTAATGTGCTTGAAGCTAATTTATTCAGATTTGCCGTCACTTCTTTGTTTCCATCATGCAGTTCTTTTGCGCCATCATCCAGTTTTGATGCCCCATCTGCTGCATCATTGAATCCCTCTCCGATTTTATCAAGCTGGGAGAAAATCGCTTCTGCATATTCTTTTGTGACACTTTCGGCAATTTCCGTTTTCAAATTATTCGCTGCCTGTTTTCCGACCGTTTCAGAAACGAAACTGCGCCCTGGATTCACGTCATACGTCAAATTCATTTTTTTTGGCTTATCATCCATGACGGTTGCAGCATTTTTCGAAAAGTCCTCAGGAATGGTAACGACCATATAATATGTACCATCATCAAATCCTTTTTTCGCCGCTTTTTCCGTTACGAAATGCCATTCTAAATCATCATTGTCCTTTAAGTTCTCGATTAGCTCATTACCGACTGATAAGGTTTTACCCTCATATTCCGCCTTCACATCCTTATTCACGACTGCAACAGGCAATTTGCCTGTCTTTCCGTATGGATTCCAAGCGGAACTAAGAAATAACCCCCCATAAATAATCGGGACGAACAGTAAAACGATCGCGACACCGACCAGTTTTCGATTTGTTAGGAAAAGCTTCCATTCTTGTTTAAGCATGTTCACTTCTTTTCACCTTTCTTTTCACGCAGTACATCACTCAATGACGTTGAATTCCAATTAAGAGTCGGTATATCCGTGGTGCCAAAGCTTTCTTTCAGCAAATCTGCCACTGTTTGGCTGGAAAAGAACTCTATCAAAAGTTGATCCGCCCGGGAAAACATCCGACGAAGGACATCCATCCCCTTCTCTGCATACTCTCCATCTTTAAACGCTTTTTCTATAAGTCCCGTATCCGGAAACATCGAAATCGGGCCTTCCATCGCCTCAATAATTTCAAGGTTTTTAATCTTATCTACACTTTTGGCAAGAGTAAGGCCGCCATTATTACCAGGAACGGAAGTGATTATCTGCTTAACGACCAGTTTTCTTATGATTTTTTTCAAATAAGAAGGAGACACCTCCAATCGCCTGCTGATCTCATTAGACGAAAGCGGTACATTTTTATCCTGGGTGGAGAGGATAACAATGATGCATATAGCTTGCTCGACCCCTTTTGTTAATTGCAAATCAGTTCACCTCTTTCAGTATCTATGTGGATGTTGGATATCCATAATGGATATTCGGTATCTATAATTAAAACCCGTTTCATCTTAGAAATCAAGTTAATTCTAGAAAAAATTTCTAAAAAAAAGATGAACCCCTTATGACAGCATGATAAGGGGTTCACCTTTCAAGGTTTTTATAGGTCATTTAGAAATTCATTGACCGCTTCTGGAGTTTTAGCATTTGCACTGTGCAGATGTGCAATCTTTTCCCCATTCTTAAATACTAATAGTGATGGAATTCCCATTACCGTTTGCTCTTCAGAAATCTCGGGGAACTCGTCACGATCGATTGTAAACCACTGTTTATCTTGATGTTCTTGAGTGATTTCATCGATGAACATGTCTAAACGTTTGCAGTCTGGACACCATGTTGTCGTAAAAATCCCGACCGTCAGTCCCTCTTGATTGATTTGTTTACGGTATTCTTGTTCAGTATCGATATTTTTCATGATCGTCTCCTCTGGTCTTTCTTATCATCATACATTAATCCATGGATTAATGTACCCAAGGATTAATATATAATTAATTCCTTTACAGCACAAACGGTTTATCCTGGATCCATCCAACTCTTGCACGGTTCATGTACCTTTTCTATGCTTTGGGCAACGCCGCATTTTCCTGGAGTCCCAATCTCTCGTTTATGAAAGAGGAAACCCTTGAAATGAACTCCTTATTTTCATCAATGAAAAGATAATGACAGCTTTTTACAAAAATGATCAATTCACTGTCAGGAATCTTTTCGGCGATGAGAATGGATGCCTCAATAGGAGTGATCCAATCATGACGGCCGCCTGCCACTAATGTTGGACACGGTATTTGATCCAGCTGGTCCACTAAATCAAATGTTTTCAAAAACTTGGCCCCTTCATTAGCCGCTTCCCAATTAAAGTTCGATTTCTTCTTTCTCATCATCTCTTTTTCCGCTTCAGTTCTTACTTTTCCCCTTGATGAGTAAAAATAGAGCGGTTCCATGACTATACTGAATTCAGCCATAAGCTGTTTTTCCATAGCCCCGTCAAATAGAAGTTTTGCCATCCTTTTTTGATCATCCGTACCGGTTTCCTCTATTTTCACCAGCGCCTCTTCTCCAAAGATGTGGCTTGGTGAAGTTGCGATCAGAAGAAGGGCAGCCACACTGTCCGGATACCGAATGGCGTACTTTTGTGCAACCATCCCCCCGTAAGAATGGCCCAATACAATAACCTTTCCCAACCCTAAATAGTTCCGGATCGCCTCTAGATCCTCCACGTTATTCTCCAGGTTATATGTTGATTTCGGACCGCGTTCAGAACGGCCGCAACCGCGCTGATCAATGTAAACCAACTGCATCGATGCCGAAAGCGGCGTCAGGAATGGTTTAAATCCAATATGCTCGCCCCCAGGTCCTCCATGAATGACGAAACAGACCGGCTTCTTTCTCCATGAATTCCCTTCAGGCACCAATTCCGCCCCTTCCACATCGAAATATATCCTTGTTCCGTTAACTTTAGCAAACATCATGGCCCTCCTCTTTTACATCCTCTTTTTATTATCAAGCAGCTTCCCATTCACCTTTATTATCCTTGGAAAGTTTCCTTGTAATAAGACTGACGCCAATCATTACAATCACATTTATGAGGAGAGCGACAAGACCAATGTTCAAATCTTTAATGGCTTGCGGCAATCCCGGGAAAAGTGTCCCAATTGTAGCGCTTGTTATGGTTGTATACCCAACAGTGGCTAAACCGGCAATGATGCCTGCTGACGCACCCTCTTTCGTCACGAAGTTACTTTGCAGGAGACTGGCGATGAAAGATGGGAATAATTGAGTCACCATGCTGTATCCCATCAATAAAAGGGCCACGATCGTATTTCCTCCAGTCAAAGTAAAATACACGGCAATGAGAGCAAGAACAGGTACAAGCAACTTGGCAATCGTCGTGATTTGTTTATCCGAGGCGGAAGGAGAAAAATGCTGATACACGTTTTTGGCAAGCAAAGTCGCTGAACTCATTAAAATCATCGAGCCAGGAACAAGGGCGGTCAATAGGCCCGCTGCCCCGATAACCCCCACAAACCAAGGATCGAAGGTATTGATCGAAAGCTTCAATAACGCAAGATCCATATCCGATCCTTGCAACCCAGGAACTTTAATGATGGCGGCATAGCCGACAAAGATCGCACCGACGGATAATGCTCCGTAAAGCGGAAGAATGAATGCATTTTTACGGAATGTCTTGGCACTTTTAGCTGTATATGCAGAACCGAATGTTTGCGGCCACATATAGAAACCTAACGTCGTCAAGATGATCGTGGATATAAACCATGAAGCACTCATCCCCATATCGGGCAGTGTCAGGAAATCAGGCTTGACGGCATCGACTGCTTCGAACATCGGCTGGATTCCGCCAAAATAATGAAGCGGAATGTAAATCCCTAAAAATAACGCGACCAAAGCGATCATGATGTCTTTGAGAACTGCTGTCCAAACCGATCCATGGATACCCGAAATCATCACATAAGCCGTAACTGAAACAGCTCCGATCCAAACGGCAACCGTCGGGGAAATCGAGCCATATGAAGTAGTCGAAACGATGATGCCCAGACCCTTTAATTGCAGAACCAAAAACGGTACCAGGGCCAAAACACCGACGATTGAAACAAGTACCCCCAATAACGGGCTTTTGTACTTTTTAACATAAAAGTCTGCTTGTGAAATGAGCTTGTGTTTATTTCCGTAGCTCCAAATGGCAGGATAAATCCAATAAGAAAACAGGTAGCCCAATGCTGCGAACGCCGTTCCGTACAATGCCGGACCGCCTATGCCATATGCCCATCCGCTGGAGCCCAGGAAAGTGGAGGTGGAATAGATTTCTCCCGCCAGTAATATCATGATGATGAAAGGGCCGAATCCGCGTCCGCCGACTGTCCATTGTTCAAGGTCCATGTCCTTGCCTTTTCTTGCCCTAATCCCTAAATAGAGTGACAGCAACAGGAAACTGAAAATAATGATGATCGCTATATTCATTTCTCTTCCCTCTCTTTATTCTTGGGATCTAGCATATAAATGATAAAAACGACTAAAGCGGTAAAGATCAGCCACGAAAAGTTCCAGAAAAAGAATAGCGGCATGCCAAGAATGTACGGCTCGATACGATTAGCCCAAAAAGGCCCGCCAAGTATGGCGATTACAGGAATTAAAGAAAGAAAATAAATTAGTTTCATGAGATTCTCCTTGTCTAATGATATGAACTGAATGTGGTGACACGAACATTGATAACTTTGATTCATCACCTGCAAAGCAATCGTGATGAGGTGCGGAGCCGCCGCAGTTTCATAGTCCCCCTTTCTTCCGTCGTCAATATGTGATATTACTTTTAATCTAGCAATCCGCATGCCAATATTGGAATTTTCAGAAATATTGGTTATATATCAAGGAAATTAGTTTCACAAAACTTATGATTGAGGATAAATCAACGTGCTGTTGATGGGGGTATCCTTTTTAATGAGTAAAAAAATTTTTACAAGTAAAAATTTTTTTCATCCCTTAAAGGGAATAAGAGTCTCTACCATTTTTTATTTATAATCGTTCCAGGTGATTTCAGAAATCCGCTTCCTTTCCGCCGACTGTCTGGAGAGGAAATCAACGACCCAGTCATAATCACCGTCGGAATGAGACCATCCTGAGCCCCCTTTTTAGACAAAAGGGTTTCAATCTAAAGTGTTAAACAAGGTTGATTGGAGCGGGTGTGCGAGACTCCTGCGGGAAATGCGAGTCAATGGGAGACCCCACAGGCGCAAAGCGCCGAGGAGGCTCCCGGACCGCCCGCGGAAAGCGAAGGCCTGGAGTGGAAATCATGTAGTACCACCAGGTCTCGTTTAAAAATCATGGTTTGCAATTTTTCGACCGTCCGCGCCTCATGGTCTGGGGTGTCACTTACGAACACCTTTGGTAAACAAACTGAAAAAAGCCACTATCCAGTGGCTTTTTTCACATCATTCATATTGGGAGAGTAAGTTGCCAGGAAACACCAAATTTATCAGATATCCATCCGAACTTCTTACTAAAGGAATAATCACCCAATGGCATAAGCTCTTGTCCGCCATCAGCTAAGCTCGAATAAAGCCTGTCAATTTCCTCTTCACTATCACATGTAAGGAATATTGAAAACGAAGGCGTAAACGTAAATTGATGCTTAACATTGCTATCGATGCACATAAATTCCTGATCTTTCAAGGTAAAGGTAGCCTGCATGACACTCCCCTCTGTACCTGATTCATTGGCACCATACCGTACCATGCTGGTTATTTTCGATCCTTCGATTAAAGATGTGTAATAATTCATTGCTTCTTCCGCATTTCCTTCGAACATCAAGAAAGGTGTGACTTTCATCATTCTCATCAAACTCCTGTTCTTCTTTAATTAAGCTTCTTCATTGAATCACGGCGCCCACCAGTTACCTGAAGCCACGATCATTGTCTGTAATTTTATCGTATTGGCAAAATAGTCATCATCGTCTTGTTTCTGTATCGTCCTATCCCATAATTCGTTGATCCATTGCTGGTTGGAGGAATCAACCATGGCACTCACCATGAATGGAGCAACGAAGGTTGTACTATTCCCTTCTTCCACGGCTTTTCCGCTCAGCGTATAGCCGGATTGGATATTTTCAGGATTGCCATCCGTTTCCGCTTTAATCCAATCATTCATCCTCTTCAATTGCGGCAGGGCTCGTTCATCACCAGTCAGTAAGTAATCGAGTGTATAGCGCCAAGGGGTCCTGCTGCTGTTCCAGCTGTAATTGCCGTCATTCTCCCCTTCTAAAAAATCAGCATGAGCCGGCTGATATTCTCCCCTGGATTGTACAATGAAGTCCGGCATGAGACCAGTATTGCCGCTTTTCTCCTTATAAATCGAATGAATGATCGCATAAGCCTTATCCGTTACATCTTTCCATTCATCAGTCCCGGTTGCCGCCTCAAATGACTTAAAATGATTGAGAAGAAGGTCAGATGAACGAGTCGATTGTCCGTATACCTTATCTTTATCTTCCGCCCAGTCCCCTAGCTTGACCAAGGACTGCGACGGATTTATCTCATTCGACATGATCGCAGCCAAGATGTCCTTTGCACTGGCAAGATAGTCGATTTCCCCTTCACTTCCCCACTGGCGATCGGCCAATAACAACGAATAGGCGATATCCATATCGCCATCAGTTGCTGAATCGGCATCCCCTGGCGTATTGATGATTTTACCCGACTTATCCTTAACTTGCTGCCATGCCATTAAGGAAGGGTCATTATCACTTCCATGGGCTTTATAAAAACGATAAAGACCATCGAAGTACTGCTTGTCTTGGCTGCCTGCCATGATTGCCGTTATCATCATCCCATAACCGTGCGCTTCAGAGACGGTCACTGCATTCTTGGGCTCTGCATATCCTTTATCATTGTAAAAAATATAATATTGATCACTTTCAGCAGCTGGCTGCTTAAGATATTCATTTTTCCAGGCTTTATAAAAATTCGCTACGCCAGCATCCAACTCCTCCTGTGAAACATTGTCAGGCTTTATCGTACCCGCTTGATAGACTGTATGCTGAGGAAATGCTTTTTTACCGACAAGCTCTTTCTGTTTGGTTTGAGGTACCCATGCTATCGAGGCAATGACCCCTAGAACAATCACGCCCAATGCTATCAATAAACTTCTTTTTTTCATGGCTGGCTCCTTGAGTTATGCTGCAGTATTCACTGCTATTGTATGTTCGGCTAGGAACATAAAAATGGTGCTGCTAAAATATATGTTATCAATTCTTCCTCTATTAAACATAACTTTTCTTATGTAATTGCACTATATCATAAGTTTTTTGGATATTTATGTTATTATAAACGTCAAATTCTGTGTGTTTCTATTTATTTTAAAAAAGGAGTGTATTAATGAAAAGAGTCTGCAATCAGTGCCAAACTGAAATGATAAATGATTGCAAAGTAAATGTTCAAGGCGGAATGAATGGGATAAAGATTAGTCAAAAGAAAGGGATTTTCAGTAGTGTTTCTGCAAACCCTAAAGCATCCTTATGCCCAAATTGCGGTTATGTAGCTTTCTATATTGATGAGTTTAGAGAATTCACTAATTGAAAATACAAATATATACAGCTAACTGACGTTTGTGAGAATAGTAAGTTAGCAAGTATATATTTATGTTAGGAAGAAATATCAGATTATGCTTTATCATGGCCTTATATAAAGAAAGTTGGTAATAATAGTAACTAGTTCATACTTGAATTGAGTAATAAGATTAAATGGTGGTTTGGATATACATCTATGGGCCGAATGAAGTGTATGACTAAAATATCATTCCACTTTTTTCAATTCCATAACTCCTTTGCCATCCATTGAAATATCCAGTTGCTGATTTATGACTATCGAAAGCGGAAAGATTTCCGAATCTTTATTCGAAAAAATCCACCGCCGTTTCCTTGGACCTAAAAGTAAAAACGAACCTGCTTCGTGTTCCCCCATGAAATTCAATCCATCTTCACATATTTCTTCACCATTCCTTACAGGTACACCATTACTGATCAACTGATTTCCCAAAGCCCTGACTTCATCTGTCGTAATGTTTATTTCACTGATGCACAGGATGTTTTGAGCTGAAAAATACCTAGCCTCGGATTTGGGTGATACGGAATATCTTGATATGAACTCAACAATGTTGCCTGAAGGGTCTGTAAAATAAAAAGCATGTGCATCAGAATAACTGAAATAAACTTCGTCATAATCATCTTCTATAGTCAATTCCACTTTTGATTTCGCCCATGCTTTTGCCGAAGTGAATAAATTGGTTGGAATGTTCAGGGCAAAATGATAAAAAGGCTTTTCTTTGTGATGATATCTTTTAATCTCAAGCACACTTTCCCCTGCCTTCATTTCAAAAACATCATCAGTTTGCGATAATAACTCAAATCCTAACACATCAACATAAAAATCCCGCATTTCTTCCCATGCATGACTATACAAAGTGACCTTATTGATAATCAACGTTCAATCCCCCCATTCCACCTAACAAATATTGTAAAGCAATCCTGTATTTGTGCAAACATTCCGTACTTTTCAAAGTCATATATTCAAATACACGCTGCCCATTTTTACTATGCCAACTCAAAAAGGACCACCAAATTCGGTGGTCCCTCATGTCAGCTCCATTGAGTCATTTTTTCATCTTAAAAGGTTCACTCTTTAATTTTCAGGCCCAGCATGGCTGCAAATACGATCGCTTGGTCCGGGGAAACTTCGCATCCCTTTAAATCTTCCATGGAAACGGTAAGCCTTTGAAATGTAGAACTGCTAATATCAATTCCTTTGAGCGGTGTCCGGGAAAAGTTCACTTCATTTAATCTACATGTTTCGAACTTCACTTTGATGAATTTACACTCATAAAAATCAGCACTTTCCAATGAGCAATGATCGAACTTCACTTGCTTTAAACTGGAATAACCAAAAGCACTTAAATTCAAGTTGCAATTCTCAAAGCAGACATTCCCTAAACTCGCGTCAGACAGGTTAATGCCTAATAGTTTGGACTCTTTGAATTCCACCCGATGAATCGAGCCGCCCATGAAATCGGCATTCGTCAAATCGCAATGATCGAAAATGACATCCGTCAGCTCGATATTCCTGAATGATACTTCGCTGAATGTCACATTTTTAAAAACGACCTGGGATAATACGATTTTGTCCATCTTTTCTCTATCGATCGTACAATTGGTTATCAAACATGAATCCAGATAAGGCTCATCTTGATAATATATTTCCTGAAAGTTCGCTTGAGTTAAGTCTTGAGGGATCTTTGGCTGTTCAATTTTGATTTTGCCTGACATCTTATCACCTTTTCACTTTATTTCTTCAATCACTGGATAACTTTTTTCCAACTGCCTCACACTTCTTTACCGGAAACGGTATGATTTATATTTTAAAGGTCTGAACCGATATGGGTCCACCGCTGGTAATATACTAACCGTAAGCTATATTTCAGTGAAGTTCAATCTAAGAATTTCGCAAAAATGACTATTATTTTTCGTTATTTTGTGTCATCTTCCATCAACATTTTGCAAAAAAAAAAGCTGTTTTCGCATACTTTGTTGCTATTCACCAAGTAGTGCGGTGTGGTTGATTTCCCATCCAGATGCTCGCTTTCCGCGGGGCGGGCGGTGAGCCTCCTCGGCGTAAACGCCTGTGGGGTCTCACCTATCCCGCTGCTCCCGCAGGAGTCTCGCACTTCCGCTCCAATCAACCTTAAATTGTTTCGTTTTAAAAACAACAATCTTTACGAAAAAAGCCAAAAAAAAAGGCTGCCTCATTGGCAGCCTTTTAACTTTAAACTTCAGTATGTAATCCTGTTGGCCTCAGGAAATAATATAGCGCTGCACCTATTACGGCTATCATTCCGCCTACCAGAAAAAATGCTGCAAAGATATTTCCTCCAACAGTCGGGGAATTAGATACAAAACCAGTTGAAAGCAGAAAAAGGACACCCAATCCCAACAGGAAAAGAGCCATTTTTTTAATACTTCTTTTAAATAAGATATATCCCGTAAGTATGATTAAGTACGATGCGGCAAGGACCATAAGAAATGGAAATAGCGGTTTGAATTTAGCGGCATACACGAAATTATCTAAATTCGAAATATCCTTTGCCTCCATCGCCTGAACATCATTTACTTGTGTGAAATGCGTGGAATACTTCCATTCCCAAGGCCTATCCATAATTTCGCTGCCTTCATACCAAGTACAGAACGTAAAAACCATGAAGAAAAATGCAGCGATAATCATTTGCAACAAAGTGTTAAAAGTCAATATCATCTCCTCCATCTGCCATTATACCAATAAATGGTTTGTTTTTAAATATGCCGGTAAAAGCAATATGTAAACAATCACTTTTTCCTGAATAATATAATCTACCCTCTTTTAAGGAGTGTTTGGGAATATGACTATACGTGGAGAAGATCTTCTTCTTTCGGGAGCATGGATACTATTTATTGGTTCACTTATTGATACAACCGGGCAGACCCAGCAAACTTTCACCCACAGCAATCAGGGGAAAGATTTAATCGTAAAAGGAAATGCGATTGAAGCATTCGGAAATTCGTTGCAAGCCATCGGGAGAACTAAGCTGTTAAAACCAGAGAGGGAGCTAGCTCAAATATATACCATCTTCGGTGCTTGGCTTGAGGCTGCTGGTAATAGTACAAATGCAGTTGGAGTAAGTATTGAACTAAATGGTGCTGAGGAAGACGGAACAAAAATAGATGCCCTTGGCAGCGGCGTCCAAGGGCTTGGTGCAGCTTTTGAAGCAGTAGGTGCATTTCTTGAAGAGGATTCATCCTATAGGGAACTTGCGATTATAGGAAATAGCTTCATTTCCTTAGGCTCTTTTTTAGCAGCGATCGGTAATATTTACGTTTTAAACGAAAAAAGTGTAATTGGAGAACAGATTCTATTGATCGGTAGCTGGATTCAAGTTATTGGTGCATTTATATTACTTCATGCTATTACCCTTGAGGTTGAACACATTAAACACGAGGAACACGAGAAAAATCCGAAACATGGAAACGGCAATTCTTATCCCTATTCTTATAATAATTATTCCTACACCTGATAAAGGCGCTAGCTAATGCTAAAGATGGATGTCGTTAGTTCTTATTTATCATAGTGCAGTTGCTATGCCATTTCCCTTCATCTTACCAATTAACGAAAATACTTAAGGTGCCGCCAATTCAACTTTCATCCTATCTGGGCCTTCAGAGTAAACACATAATGTTCCTTCCCACCGGCGAATGGGTACTTGTCAGCATAGAGGATGGTAATTCCTCTGTCCCTTAATTTTCTGGTGATCTCATCAACCTGATGACGGGAGGTGGCGTGAAAGGCTAAATGGTTAAAACCCACTCGTCCCCGATGAAGGGAATGTCAAGATACCTTGTTTCTGCTTGTACAAAAACAATGTACATATCATCCAATCTCCAACTCTTCCCGCTTTCCTTGGAATGACTCATAATTCATTACCAGCCCCAAAAAACAACGCTCCTATTTAAATTTGAAACATTCAGCTCATGAAAATCCCTACAGAACAAAAAAGGGCTGTTGCATTATGCCCTTTTTCCCCGAGCCCTTTATCAATACCAATAAAGGTCTCTATACAACACTTACGCAGGTCCACTTATTTTAAGATTTCGTCATAAAGCTCTCCGCCGCCATTTATTTTGATAATTTTCAGGCGGTTGGTATTTTTGACGAAAACGGTTTTATATTGTTTTTCACCGTTCAGCTCAATAAGGAAGACTCGTTTATCATCGTTATCCGTTTCCTTATTGAAGGTATAGTCTTCGTTGCCGATTTGCTCGATGATTTTGTCATATTCAGGCAAAGAAGACCACTTCTCATGTTTAGGATTTGCTTGAGTTTCTGTTTGCGAGGCTTGTTTTTGTTGTTCATTTTCAGTATTGGTTTGATTTTCATCTGATGTTTGTACAGATTTCCCCTTGTTTTCATCCGCTTTGTCATTATTGCATGCAGTTAGCATGGCTGCTGCTGCAAGCAACGCGATCATAGATTTATGCATGTTTACATCATCTCCTATTCCTATATTCCCATTCACTTTAACTAAAAACCAAATTTAGCTAATCACTTCAAATCCGAGTGGACAGAAAGGATTTATTTTGCTATTATAGTTACCTAGGGTAACAATTACTAAAGCTAACTATATATTATGTATAAGGGGTGTTTCTGATAGAGACTTACCAAAAGTTCTTTCAGCAACTTTTGCTGCTGTACCGTCCGTTTGAAAATAATCTTAATATCCAGCTGAACAAGCATGATTTACACAGGGCGCAATGGTCCATTTTACATTTCTTATTCAATTATGATTCGGCAACGCTAGTAGAGCTTGCCAATTATCAAAGTGTGGAAAAACCCACGATTACGAGGACCATTACCCGTTTGGAAGAGCTGGGATATGTCGAGCATGTGCCCAGCAAAGATAAACGCGAGAAAAGAATGCGGCTTACGGAGCTTGGCTCAAAGATCTACAGTGAAGTCCGCGTGACAATCGATCAATACGAACAGGACATCTTGAAGGGGATTACTGAAGAGGAACAACTCGCAGCCATACGCATCATGGGCGAAATAAGAAATAACATTATAAAGTAAGGAGATAATAACATGGATCAATCCAGAGCCAGACTGTGGACGAAGGACTTTGTCATCGTTTCGTCCATCAATTTTTTCATAACATTAATCTTTTATTTACTGATGGTGACACTTGCCATCTATGCCGTAAATGAATTGGATGCTTCTACAAGCCAAGCCGGACTCATATCGGGTATTTTTATTATCGGGACGTTAATCGGACGTTTGTTCATCGGCCGTTTCATTGATTCAATCGGCCGCAAGAGAACATTATTCATCGGTTTGATCTTTTTCACTTTGACAACCCTTCTATATTTTGTGGACCTTGGAATTGGCTTCCTGCTTGTTAACCGCCTGATCCATGGGATGGCGATGGGGATGGCCAGTACTGCGACGGGAACGATCGTCGCGCAGATCATCCCGGCAACTCGAAAGGGAGAAGGCATCGGCTATTACAGCATGAGCGCGACTCTTGCGACGGCAATCGGTCCTTTCATCGGTCTGTATATGGCTCAACATACAAGCTTCCAAGTGATTTTCAGTTTCTGCCTGGCTTTAGGGGTGCTTTCTTTAATTACTGCATTCTTCCTATATGTCCCGGCATTGAAAGTAGCGGCAAAAGTTACGGAAAGCAAAGGATTCAAGCTTTCCAATTTCATTGAACCTAAGGCACTGCCCATTTCAATCATTACTTTGTTATTGGCATTCTGTTATTCCAGCGTCCTTTCTTTCATCAGCTTCTATGCCATCGAAATCAATCTGGTCAATACAGCAAGCTTCTTCTTTGTCGTTTATGCAGTAGCTGTATTGTTATCGCGTCCTTTCTCAGGACCGTTAATGGACCGGAAAGGATCGAACTTCATTATGTATCCAGCGTTCATGCTTTTCGGGATCGGCTTGCTGCTTTTAAGTATCACAACCAATAGTTTCACTTTACTTGCAGCTGGTTTCCTCATCGGCCTTGGATTCGGTAATATGCAATCAAGCTCGCAGGCGATTGCCGTTAAACTTACACCGCCTCACCGAATGGGGATGGCAACGTCCACCTTCTTTATCATGCTTGATGCAGGACTTGGATTCGGCCCTTATATTCTCGGATTCATCATTCCAGTAACGGGTTATAGCACACTTTATGTCATCCTGGGCGTTGTGGTCATCGCAACCTCCGTCCTTTACTACTTCTTGCACGGTAAGAAGGAACGTGCAGCTAGAGCGAATCTGGCTTCCATTTAAATGATATCAAAAGCAGGGATATCCCATTGAGGGATATCCCTGTTTCATTTAAAGCTTTTTATAGGTCCTTATTTTATTTCCAATTCATCAATATAAAGTCCAAAACTTTTGCTGTTCTTTTTATTTATGACTGTTTCACCTTTATATAAAGTCTTTCCAGTCTTTAAATCTGTTATTAGAAGTTTGGCAGGCTTGTTTGATTCGCCTTCTTGATTCATTTCGTTTAACAGGAAGTACACACGCCCGTTTTTAAAGGCAGCGGTATATTGTTCTTCCTCATTAGCAGCTATATCCAGCTCCGTATCATTTGTTAACGTTTGACTGCTAAGGTCAAATGTTTTAATGCGATATTTTCCCGATTTCATTTCAACTGCATATAGGTTTTTCCCGTCTGCATATCCTGATCTTGCCATGTCCAGGCTAAGCGGTCCTTTTTTAACCGTTTCTAATTTTTCCGTTTCATAATTATAAGATATCAGCTTGCTTTCTTTTAATTTTTCCTCAAAGGGACCCTCCTCATGATTTACTCCTTTGATTAACGAAATTAATACCATGCTGTTTGGCTGGGAAGGAGCAACATCAATTGGCATTTCAAAATCAACTTGATTAGGGTAAGTAAAGGTTTCAGATAAAAGGGTTTTATCGCTCAAGACTTTTTTATTAGCTAAATCGATCGTATACAGATGAACTTCTTTCGTTTGCTTCTCATTGTTTGAATTCACATCGATCATCGTTAAAACCTGTAGTTTTGAATGGACCAACTGCACATCCCTGACATCAATATTCATGATTCTCTCTTGATGGGGAAGTTCAATTTGGAAAGAAGTTTCTCCTTCGTCTTTCTTCTCCAGTAAACCGATATCAAACTCCGCTTCCATTTTGCCGTTATTCGTAAATTCGCTATTCACCCAAGCGTAAGCCAGAAAATCATCGTCTTCATATAAAGAACTAATGGAATCCTTGCCACGCATAAACGAACGATGTTCTTTTATTAATCTTTCAATTTGATGATCATATCTGTCAGACCATAATGGCCTATCGCTGCCATATGTGGTTCGATTGGATTCAATCGTCAATGGTTCATAAAAATCACCATTTTCAAGTGTTGCTTGTACGATGACCGGATCAAGCTCTTTATCGCTGCCTTCAATCGTCTTGAACGTATACCTTGGAAGGCTGGAAGCGGAGGAAGCTACTTTGACATAATAGGTCCCGATGCTTAAGAGGACAACCAAGCTAATAATGATGCTGCATAAATAACGTTTCACCTTAATTCACTCTCCTTTTTGATTGTTTTTATACGGTAACGCGGTTTTTCAATAACCATGAACCAAGCCAAACTGATAATCCTGTTACGATGATTCCCAATGTGAGCAGAAGACCGAATAATTCATTCGAGTAAAAATGGAAAATTCCACCATTCATTATGAAAACAGGAGCTAAAAACAGCGCAGCAGTAACTCCGCCATACACCAACCCCAATACGATTCCTTTAATGCGGAAACTCCGTTCAAACATGATTGCTGTGAATACGACCGACATGACCATAAGGCCGATCCCATAGGATAGCAGGAATTCTGTGAAGTTGTTTGGAATGATCATTGCCAAAATTTGACTGGTTTTAGTTATAGTAGGAATTGACATTTCATTCAAGAACGCTTCCGGTATTTTTGAATTAAATAGCGCATTTTCCATTGGTAAAATGATGATCTGGAAAGCAACCATTCCTAACACCATCAAGAAGATGGCCGTGGCTTTGGAAAGGTAGATCGATAATCTGGATGCCGGTAACATCAACAGGCGATAAATGAATGTATTTTTTCCAACCCAATCACGGTACCAAATAAGGAAAATGTAAAAAATAAGGGCAACCGCACACAGCGCAATCGGTCCTGCAAAAAAGAGGGTATGGACGATATGGGTAAAATCAATGGCTCCATAATTGGCAACATAAGCGGCTTCCGATAGTTTTTCATTTGATATGATCTCCTTGGCATCATTAAGAAGACTCTTCGTTACGATCAGCACCCCGGCAAATTGCGAAACCAAGGTTATCAACAATAAGCTAAGATAGATTTTACTAAAACGGTTGATTTCAAAGTTGACTAGCTTTATATAACGCATCATGCTTGATACACCTCTCTCATTACATCGACTACCGATTTCCCTTCATCTTCACGCATTTCTTCTGTATTGAACTCTTTAAGGACTGTGCCATTATCCAATAAAATGACCTTGTCGATCAAATGTTCGATATCACCGATTTCATGGGTCGTGATGACGACGCCCCTATCTTCAATAAGGTGGCTCGCAAAGACATCAGCGATTTGCTCGCGGCTGAATATATCGATTCCCGAAAATGGTTCGTCCATCAGCACATAATCCACGTCAAGGGACAGTCCCAGCATCAAGTTAAGCTTAGCCGTATTGCCTTTGGACAATTCCGAAATGCGGCTTTCCTCTTTCAGCTTGAAGAATTCAAGCAATTGAACGGCCCTTTCCTGATTCCATGAATGATAGAAATCCTCCATGAAAACCATTGCCTGTTTTACCGTCATTTGCGGAAGCATCGTCGGTGCGTCCGGAATGAAGGTGATTTTTTCATAACTATCCTTAGTCATCTTTTGACCATCGATCAGGATTTCCCCTTTATATGGCGTCAACCCCATGATCGCTTTGAGTGTAGTCGTTTTACCGACACCATTTATCCCAATCAGGCAAGTGACTTCGCCTTTATTCGCGGTGAAGGACACACCGTCCAATATTTTTTTGCGGCCATAATTTTTGGAAACTCGTTTTACCTCGATCATTTACCTTCCTCCTCCCTTATTTCTTCCGAATATTTTTCTTTAACGACACGAAGCAACTCATCGACTGGTACATTAATCGGACGAATCGCGTCGACAAACGTATCGACGGCTGCCAAAATCAATTCCTGCCTCACAGCCTGTAAAATCGTTTCATTCGTCGTAATTTGACTGGGAAAATTCCGTTCAGTATGAATCAAACCCTGTTCCTCCATTTCTTTATATGCTTTTTGAGCGGTATTAGGATTTATGTTCAGTGTAGCCGCCAGTTCTCTTCGGGAGGGAATTTCCTGTCCGGCCACGAATTTGCCTATGGCTATTTGTTCTTTAAAATGCCTAACGACTTGCAGATATACCGGTTCCCTGGTATTTACGTTCATTAAAACCACCCCCTATTTATTTAAAAAAAGTCTGATATGCATAAAGTCTTGCGTGTATGTACTAAGTGGTTCATACACCTTATAGATGTACTATACCTGTAATACACTTGAACTGTCAATAATGAATTTCAACAAAATGAAAAGCCCGAATGCGCAGTGCAATCGGGCCTTTTTAAAGGAGATGCTAAAATCTCATTCGAATAGATGATGCAGCAGCCGATCTTTATCTTCAAAAAACTGTTTCATTAGCAAGTAGTGATTGGACTCCTCTAACGTAACCTCATTCATTCCCTCATCTGTAATTTGGAGGATTTTAGCATCCGGGTAGGCCATGATGATCGGGGAATGGGTGGAAATGATGAATTGGGAACCTTGTTGAACAAGTTCATTTATCCTGGCCAGCATCGATATTTGTCTCAATGGCGATAAAGCAGCTTCAGGCTCATCGAGGATATACAATCCATTGCCTTGAAATCGTTCTACAAAAGCTGAAAAAAACGATTCCCCATGAGACTGCTGGTGAAGTGATTTTCCACCGAAGGAATCGATGATTTTCGACCCGAACGATGCCTCCCTATCCAATTCCTCAATATTCGTAGCTAAATTATAAAAGGTTTCCGCCCTAAAGAAAAAATGATCCTTCGGTTTGTACACGCCTTTTTTCAAACGGAGGTACTCGTCCAAATTGGAATGTGAATCATAATTGGAAAAATTGAAATTCAACGTTCCACCTTCCGGATTGAAGCCATACGCAATTGCAATGCCTTCAAGCAAGGTGGACTTCCCCATTCCATTTTCCCCGATAACATAGGTAACACTGGGATGAAAAGCCACTTCTTGAAGGTGCCTGATAACCGGCAGGTCAAGGGGGAAATGGTTATACGAAGATATTCGGTCTCTATTCAGGTAGATGCCCCTGATGTACTGTGAATCATAATCTAGTTTCATTTGTAATCACCTTCTGTAGAATATATTGGGAGCGCTGAAATGTCCATCATTCTTACATTCCACTGCAAACCAAGATGCCATTAATCAATGTTAGATTCTAAATGACCGCCCACTTTGGATGCAATTCAATCACTCCCGCTTCTCTTATCAAGGCAGCCAATTCCTTATCCACATACCGTTGATGTGAATATTCATTGTCCCATAATGAGGCGGCCAGGTATCTCCCGGATTGTCCTTTTCCGATTGCACCAGACAGCATGCCCGGTGTCATCCCTTTGTTCCATATGTTCCTTTGCACCTGCTCAAATCCGGCCCTTTTATCATTTTCAACAGAACAGTCAGCCACCCGAAGTAATTTCCCCTTGCAAAAAAACGCTGTCATGTCTGTTGTTCCTATATTGAATATTTTCTCATAGATATCGACAGAAATATTTGTATATGTACTTCCTTGGTCACTCTTCCCGAATATTTCATCATGCTGATTCTGCATGAAACTTTGATAGGATTGAAGATCTTTCCAAATGGACAGAATGCCTGCTTCATAGAGTTCATTTCTATTCCACCCTCCGATTTGTCCCATGAAACCAGAACAATGGCGCAATTCCCCCCATCTCTCTTGTGCTTTTGAGAATGAACGCTTGTTTTCCTCATTCACTTGGCATTTAATCCACTTCATTAACATGATGATCCCCCTTCTCATTCAAGGATGCTGCCCAATGTTTCGCCCTTTCATCACTCTTTTTTATGAAATCATTTTTCCCATTTACATACCCTTTGATATCATCTGGGAATTCCGCTGCCAAGCGCTGCTTCAGCCTGCTATACCTTTGTGCTTCCTCAGGGTGTGCCAGCAAATAATCCCGAAAAGCGAGGTGTCTGGCTATTTCTTCATGTCCTTTTTGAAACATGTGAATATGGTGCGACCTCTCATCCCCGCCTTTAAGAAAAAACCTTCGTCCAGCGATTCCATTCTCACCCCTAGCATCATAACCTATCTCTTCCATCTCTTTATAAAAATCAGCGACACATTCCACATCTTTAACCACTGCCAAAATATCTATTACTGGCTTGGCATGGATTGCAGGTATGGCCGTACTGCCAATATGGTATAAATTTATCATTTCATGCCCGAAAATATCCTGTAATTTTTGGCATTCATCATGAAATAGCTTGGACCACTCTTCCTTAAATGGTACGACTTCGACCTTTCTCATGAAAGCCTCCTTTTAGACGTTCCTGGCAGTTATAATTTCTGCCGTTTTCTGCATTTGCTAATTCTATGACACTTAATATAAATGGTGCTTTTGCTTTCGTGTACCCCACAATATCAGCAGGATGCTTTTGAACTAAGGATAATTTTAATTCCTGATATTGACTTCGTATGTCAGGATAGCTTCTTAGATAGTCCCCGAACGAAAGTTGATTCTTCCACTGTTCACTTCCGTATTTATAGATATGCAAATGGTGTGTTCCCGCTCTCCATTGACCTTTTCTAAAAAAAAGTCTTTCGGGAAACTCTTTATGCAGGACAAATTCATACCCAATCGATTTCAAGGGTTCAATGAACATGTCAGCTTCGGCTAAATGATGGACGCAAGCAATGATGTCCAAAATCGGTTTTGCTCCCAATCCTTTGATGGACGTACTTCCAATATGCTCAACACAAAGGGAATCGTTCTTTAATACCTCCATTATCCTCGCTTTTTCCAGTTGAAATTCACTGACCCAATCAGGATTATACTCTTCGATCTTCACTGTTTTTTCCATATAATCATTCAACTTTTCATGAAATGGCATTGTCAATCATTTTTCATCACGTGACCATTTGACGAGAGGATCCTGCGTGCTCGGCTCATAGTAAGTTCCGACATACACTTTCTCTTTTCCGGTTATTTTATTCGTCCGGATGACTGTATATCTTCCTATATCATAATTTTTGGTAAGATAATATTTCCGGTATGAAAACCCTTTTTCCGGACCGGTTAACTTTTCTTTAGTTTTATACCCTTGGGGCTTATTCAAGCTCTCTTTCACTACACTTTTAATATTCAGCGGCGTGCCATCAAGCTTAACATCACTTCGGAAATTGCCGTTGCTGTTCTCGGTTTTCCCTGACGGCACGGATGCGATTTCGATCGTATCTTGGATTTGTTCCGAGAATGTTTTTGTGACACTGTATGAATAAAGGATATTCATGGAACTTATATTATCTTTCATTTTGCCAGCAAATTCAGGCATGGCAAAATTCAACAAAAAGGTGATCGATATACATACGATTAATAAGGTAAGCGAAATTTTTTTCATATTTCCTCTTTCTTAATTACGTATTTGTATTCACAAGAATATTGAACATCCTCTGACATCATCAATTCTGTAAATCCCCCTGTTTTGAATCATTAGGAATAATGCCAAATTTCACAATCAATAGTAAGGCAAAAAAAATAAAACAACTGAAACTGGTGTTATCACTTGTAAAAAATTCACTAGGTATAATACGTGATGCAAGAAGTACATTTAAGATATAGGCAATAAGAAAACCCGCATATGAAATGCAACTCAGATAGTTTCCAACAACTGTTCTTTTGTAATGAACATAATCTGATTTATTTCCTTTTCTGATACTAACTATTTGCCGTATTTGTATTATGAGACCGTATGTGAACGCAATGATCAACATTACAATAATAAAAAAACTAATTATTGCTTCAATCACTTTTTTATCCCCCCCTTTAAATAGTTCTAACACTAATAGATATAAGCTTTAGGACGGTTACTATCCGTGGAGAAAGTGATACAACCTTTTGAAGTTCATAATCTGTTGGTTTCCTTATTTCCATGAATGAAAGCATGCTTTCTAAGGGCTAGTACATGTTAGTTAAGTAGTTCTATTGCCATTTGGAATATTTGTTCTAGTAAAAAATATTACTAATACATTTTCTATACTATTTATAAGTATTCTATTGCTTCTATATTCCTTCCCTTTCAAATTTACATAAAAGAATCTTAATATTATGAGGAAACCTAACAACGACCGTTAACCCCATCCATTTCAAATGGCGTTTCTTAAATGTGGCTTTCTTGATTTTTCACGTTCACTACTTTCGTTCACATCATATACGGATTACGGATGATAAAGTTTCAAAATAAAGGAAGAAACACCAATCTACTTCCCCATAAATTAATTAAAAAGACCACCAAATGGTGGTCTTTTTAATTAATTCATATTATAAAACCCAACTGCTTCCATTGAATGTCCCCTTGGAAATCTATTACCGTCTATATCGATGATTCGTTGTGAAGTTTTCACGTTTATCGGTTCGGTTCCCGTTGTTATAAAGGCTTTTGTAAGGTTCATTACAACCCTTCCTTAAATCCATAAACTTCATAAAACTTTGTTTTTCTTTTTTTTCATGTAACCGCGAATGATCATTCCGGCAATAATGAGAACCGCCACCACTGCGATTGGCTGGATATAGGGCTTGGCCATCTCATTAATCTGTCCCCAATTGCTTCCTAACTTCATCCCGAGGAATACAAAAAGCACAGACCATGGAAGTACGGCAAGTAGCGTATAATTCGTGAATTTTATTAAAGACATTTTAGAAATCCCTGCTGGTATCGAAATAGCATGTCTGACAACCGGAATGAACCTAGCCGTAAAAATGACGCTTGGACCATAGTTAGTAAACCAAGATTCCGCTAGTTCAATATGTTTTTTGTGAATGAATATATACTTTCCATATCGTTCTAAAAATGGTCTTCCCCCATAATATCCGATTAAATAAACAAATATTTGGGCGATGGTTCCTCCAATCGTTCCAGCAATAACCGCCCCAACAAAACTGATGCTACCTTGGGAAACTAAAAAGCCACCATAGGATAATACAATCTCACTTGGAATAATTTCAATCATAAGACCAAGGGTAATTCCAAGGTACCCATAATCCATGAGTGTAAGTAAAATAGTTTGGATAAAGTCGTTCATAATTCAACTTCTCTCTTTCATTTTCGCTTTATTCAAAACGAATCACAAATGTTGTTATTAACTCCCCTTGTTAATGGGCCACTGGCGACAAGGTTAATGGAATGACCCTTAGCTATAAATAACTTTTGACTGATTTGTGAGATAGGATGGCTTATTGACTTGTTTAAGATTAAGAATCAATTTCATAATGCCCACCATTTCCTCAGGGTTTTCCAATTCCATTTCCTTTTGATAAGTTTCGATTGATTTATCCCACTGATCCATTTTTTTATGGTCCTTTAATATATTAAGCATTTGTTTTTCAAATGAGAATTTGCGATTGATTTCAAATACAAGTTTATTGTCTTTTAAATACTGTAGATTAATTTCCTCCTGTCCCGGCAGCATCGAATGGACAAAAATCGGAAGTCTTTTCCGAAGTGCTTCACTAATGGTAACACCACCTGGTTTCGTAACGATTACATCCACTTCTTCATAAAGGTCGTTCATTTCCGATCTTGATGAAATATAAGGTAATGGTTTAATATGAGCTAAATCCCATGTTTTGATCTCATCAAATAGTTTTTTGTTGTTGCCACAAAGTACAAAGTAATCAAAATTGGTTGATTTCTTTAACTCACCAGCTAAATTCAATATCCCGCCAAGGCCACTATTTCCTCCTGAGATTAAAACTTTGGGCCGATCGGTGTTTTTTAAACCACGGGCCTTTTTAGTGATTTCCTCATGCACAGGGATACCTGTCACCATCATACTATGTTTCGGTATTTGATTCTTGGTTAATAGCTTTTCTTTCAATTTTTGACTTGGAATAAAGTGAAAATCAATCCCCTTGCTTCCCCAGACATTATTAATAAAGAAATCTGTATATACGTTGATAATTGGGACATTGCATTTCCCTTTTAATTTTAACTGGCTTAATAGTTGGGAAGGAAATCCGTGTGTACACACAATTAAGTCTGGATTTTCCTCATCTATCAATTGTTCCATTTTCTTCAAGAATATAAGTTGACTCCATTTAAATGGACGTTCCTTTTTCGAGTTAACGTAAAAAAGGTTTTTGTAGGCGAGATTATAGGTTTCAGGTGCATAACGGATCCATTTTAAATATCCGGCCGTTATCATTTTTTCTAAAGAATTATTCGTATAGCTTAACAGATCCACTTTTTTCAAAATGACTCCGTTTGTATGTTTTTTTAACAAATCCATTAAGGCCTCTGCAACTTGATGATGTCCCGACTGCATGCGGAAGAGAGGTAAAAACAAAACCTTCTTCATATATGTCATCCCCTATAGAAATCATTCTTTTAATCGATAGATACGTACCAAGAAAAAAGCCCATTTGTATGTTCAAGATCTTTTTCCCCCTTACAATATATCACTGTTTTTGTAAAAACCTTTCTTTTTAATCAATTTTTAATGATATGTTCATGGTATCATAAGCCCCAGTCCCAAACTTAATAGCCCGATTAGAAAACCAATTATAGAACTGGTTATTCCAATCGGGACGGTAATTTATTCTTTTTTTTTCCTCTTCATATAATTGATAAAAATATATATCAATAAAAAGACTAAAAATACGACACCTAAAAGTGGAACATATTCCGGATTTATATGAAAGGCATTCCCTATATAATACCCTGCCACTATAAAAGGGACAGTCCAGAGAACCGTGCCTAACAGGGAAAGGAGAATAAATTTGAACAGGGGAATACGATTGATTCCTGCGAAATACGGACTGATTTGTCTTATTCCAGGTAAATAAAATCCAAACACGATCGTTTTTTTTGTATTTTTCATATACTTTTTCTGTACTTTCTCCCAGCGATCATTGGTAATGCCCACGTATTTCCCATATTTTTTTATAAATGGATACCCCACGTATTTCCCACATACATAAGCGATAAGCATCCCTATAAAGGCTCCGAGAAATGCACTGAGCACGGCTAAACCAAATGAGAGTTTATTTTGCCCAATCAGGACTCCAATTAGAAATAGAAGAGATTCTTCCGGAGCGGGAATCCCCACAATGCCCATGAATAAAAAAAGAAATATGATTAGATAGCCATATAAGTCAATAAAATGCAGAATACTATCTATGTTCATAAAGTCCCCCCGAATCAGTTATAAGTCTTTTAATGTAATAAATTGTGTTCCCTTTTTTATGGTCTCCTCTAGGTAAACTTCCAAAACTTCAATCATATATCGGGGTGCTTCTTTATCCGCCCCTAAGGTTTCCCCACAGTCATGGAGCAGGAGGATCGAATTTTCCGTTGAGGTTGTCCGCAATTGATTAAGCAGGTCATTCCTGCATGTTTCCACTTTCCAATCTCCGAAAATGTCTGACCACATGATCACTTTATATTTCTTGCTGGCTATTTTCGTGAAAATATTAAAATGGCCCCATGGAGGCCTATAAAAAGTGACTTTTTCATGCGTACATTCCATTATCGCCTTTTCCGTCATACTCAACTGTTCCGATAACTGAAAGGGCGAGAGGATCCAGCTTGAAATATGATCAAAATGATGGATTCCAATTGTATGCCCCTCTTCATGCATCCGTTTAATGATATCAGGGTTATTTTTCACTTTACTTCCCACAACAAAAAACGAACCCTTTATCTCGTACTTTTTTAAAAGATCAAGTAATTGTTCCGTATATTCAGGGTTTGGGCCATCATCAAAAGTAAGGGCTATCCCATTATTCCTCTTGTTTTTTTTGGTAATGCCCAGACTGCATACACGAATAATTACAGTAGGGAAAATCGAATAAATTAGAAATAACAATACTATGATACTCAGACTAATTATCCCTATATGTGTCACTCACAGAACACCTCATTCTTGTATTTAGCAGCAAATTACCTTTTGGGTAAGGATAATACCATTTCTGTTCCAATTCCGGCGATACTGGCTACTTTAATCTCCCCATTATGTTGATTCATTATATTTTTGGCTATCGACAAGCCTAGCCCTGTTCCGCCTGTTTCCCGACTCCTAGCCTTATCCACCCGGTAAAAACGTTCGAAGATATTTTCCATTTCATGCTCAGGAATACCAATCCCATAATCTTTTACCCGAATGACCGTAGAGTATAACTGATTCTCTACATACACATCAATTTTGTCTGTACTATATTTGATTGCGTTATCCAAAAGGATAATAATCACCTGTTTTATCTTCAATTCATCTGCTGTAATCGTAATGGTATCTTCTTGATAATGAAAATTTATTTCTCGCCCATAGACCTCTTTGAATTGTTTAAGCACGTTCTCACATAAGGTTATTATATTCACTGATTTAATATCTAAAGTATTTTCCATTTCCGTATCGGCTAATTCCAGCAGCCTTTCCGTCATTTCCTGTATTCGGGTTGCCTCTGAATGAATTACATTTATAACATCCAATGCCTTTTCTTCGCTTTTTATCCGGCGTCGGCGCAAGAGATCTGCATAACTCTTTATTATCGTTAGCGGAGTCTTTATTTCATGTGAAGCATCTGAAATGAATTGCTTCTGTTTATCCAAATTCACATCCAATCTGCTCATCATCCGATTGAAAGTAACAGCCATTTTTTGCAGCTCATCTTTTGTTTCCTCTTGGATGACGATTTTTTTCGGAATTCCGCTTTGTTCAATATCCTCCATCGTATCAATCATATTGGAAATAGGTCTCATGATTACACTCGATAACCACCTGCCGCCAAGCAGCGATAACCCCGCCCCTAATAGGGTACAAAATGTGAGAATGGAAAGTAATACATCCTTCCCTAATTCAAGTCCTAGTAATCTATCTCCAATTTCTAAAGTTCCAACAACTTTACCTTTGGATTGGATAGGAACCCTAACGATTAATATTTGTTCTTCTTTATGCGCTTGTTTAATTGTAGTTCTATACACTTCTTGTTCAGAAGAAAATTCCCCTTTAAATTTCGTAAGCAAATAATGGTCGCTGGACACTTCGCTACTGATTTTAGAATCAGGTTGAATGATCCTTATAAATGAATGATTCGTCAAATATGCGGTTAATTTTTTTTCTAATTCATGGGGCGTATCATCCATTTGTATTTCAGCAATGACATTTTGCGCTTTATGAATTAATATATCTTCTTCCATATTTACAGTAATCTTCATAAAAGAAAAAAATACAACAGCATTGACCGCAATCAACACACAGAGTATCCAAGCCGTAGTAATCAGGTTAATTTTTGTTGTAATTTTCATTACCTATTTCTCCCTTACAGTATAACCAATTCCTCTTACCGTCTGAATAATTGTCGGGTCAGAAAAACCTTCTTCCGTTTTCTTTCTTAAATGGCGGATATACACATCGATTACATTGGTCTCCCCTTCATACTCATAACCCCAAACATTCATCAGGATATTTTCTCGCGTCACGATTTTGTTTTTATTGGATAGTAAATAAATGAGTAAATCAAATTCCTTTGGGGTTAACGCTATGGAAGAATCCCCCCTCTTGACCTCTCTAGTATCGAGATTAATGAATAAATCTTTTATTGATAAGATCGTTTCCTCTTCTCTCGAAGCATTGGCAGTTATTGAATTATGACGTATAGCTGAACGTATTCTTGCCAATAACTCATCGATTTCAAAGGGCTTCGTTATATAGTCATTGGCCCCTTGATCTAGTCCTGCCACCTTATCCATTGTAATATTTCGAGCTGTTAAGAGGATGATTGGCAGTAAAGAGTTCTCATTTCGGATCCTTCTTAAAACTTCTATGCCATTCAGTTCAGGTAACATAACATCTAAAAGTACTAAATCTAATTTTTCTTGTAATGCAGCTTCCAGCCCCGACTTGCCGGTATGGGCAACAAGCACTTCATACCCCTCATATTCGAGTTCTATCTTTAATATCGTCGCTATCTGGACTTCATCTTCTACAACCAGAATACGCTGTTTCATTTAAAACCCTCCTACTTGAGTGGTATATGGCAAGGAGTTCACCACCACATGTATTTATCGTATCTAGCTAGGAATATTACTTGCATCTTAAACACGAAAAATTGTCCTCCGCTAAATAATTCAATCCCCTTTATATTTGCTCCAAAGTCCTGTATTTTAATCGTTTCCTTATAATTGAAATGCTCTTTCTACAATTTAGCATTCTTTTGCTTTTTATTTCACTTTTTAATTGATTTTTAATCCTTTTTTCAAGTTGCGTTAAGGTTGACTTGATATAGTGTCAGGGAACAGTAGAAATAGACAATAAGGTTTTATCGTAAACGAAATAAAACAAGAGAAGATAAGGGAATGAATGATACAAAAGGCTCATCCATCGGGCGTCAGATGTTGAACAAGGTTCCAGAAGTCATCATTTAATTCTGGATAATCAAAATAATGGCAACCACTGTGGGCGAGACGGCTGCAGACTTCCTGAGTGATAATCTGAACTTGGGCTTGGCCAATACGACCTTAATCATGAATATTCTTTTGATCATAACGCTTTTCTTCCAATTCAAAGCGAGTAAGTATGTGCCAAGGATTTATTGGCTCACGGTAGTGATGATTGGCGTTGTAGGCACGCTAATTACCGACAATCTCGTGGACAATCTCGGGGTCAGTCTGGTGACAACAACTATCATCACAATCGCGATGCTTGCGACGTTTGCGGCTTGGTACGCGAGTGAAAAGACGCTGTCCATTCACACTATCTACACATCCCAAACGAGAAGTATTCTACTGGTTGGCCATCTTGTTCACCTTCGCCTTGGGTACAGCAGCTGGTGACCTCATAGCAGAAGGTCTCGATATCGGCTACTGGAAGTCTGCACTTATGTTCGCGGCGTTGAGTGGGGTGGTTGCCATCGCCCACTACGGTTTCAAACTAAATACAGTGCTTTCCTTTTGGATCGCCTACATCTTGACCCGTCCACTTGGCGCCTCTCTTGGCGACTCCCTCTCACAGCCGCGTGTTAAGGGTGGACTTGGTCTAGGTACGACGGGAACCAGTTTGGTCTTCCTCGTTATAATCTTAATCCTGGTCGTCCATTTGACCAAAACAAGAAGAGATGAAAGCAAAGTTGTGGAGTAGGGCAGGGCAAGTACAATCTTCTAAAATTCAGCTGTCCAACACTTAACAGGTTAAAGACCTCCGGGAAAGAGTACAACCTTTTCCCGATCTATCTGCTACATTTACTTGATACAACCTTCATTGTTCGGGTTTCATCCTATAGATTGCACCCATGCCGGGTGCACAAAAAAAAGGCCACCAAATTGGTGGCCCTTTCAATTATTTAAGATCTTTAAATCCGTATTTTTCAAAAACCTTCATTGAATCTTTATTTTGGAGATACTCGTAAAATAGTTGGGCTTCTTTAGGATGCGAACTTTCCTTAATCACACCTACCGGATAAATAATCGGATCGTGTAAATCTTCCTTCGCTGTTGTAACGATATCAACTTTTGATGAGCTCTTGGCATCCGTTTTATAAACAAGTCCTGCGTCCACATTTCCTGTTTCTACATATGTAAGCACTTGACGAACATCCTTGGCATACACCAGTTTTTCTTCAATCTCTTTCCAGAGGTTCAGTTTTTCTAATGTTTGCTTAGCATATTGTCCTGCTGGTACTGACTCAGGGGTACCGATGGATATTTTAGTAAATTTAGTAAGGTCTTCTATCGATTCAATCCCTTTATCGGAACCTTTTGGCACTACTAGCACTAATTCATTGCCTACTAAATCGATCCCTTTTTTCTCTTCAATATGATCTTCATCTACTAATTTATCAAATTTGTCTTCTGCTGCAGAGAAAAACAGATCCACAGGTGCGCCTTGGGAGATTTGTTGTTGAAGAGCTCCAGAAGCTCCAAAGTTATAGTTAACTTTTACATTTGCATTTTCTTTTTCAAATGCCTTTTTTATATCATTTAAAGCATCTTGTAAACTTACGGCGGCCGAAATCGTCAATTCTACTTTCTCGTCAGCTTGTTGAATCTGCTTTCCTGTGCCTTTTTCTTCATCACTTGAACACCCTGTGCCCACTATCACAAGCAGCATAAGCGAGAAAAGCATAAGATATATTTTTTTCAAAGTCGCTCTCCCTTTCTAACTAATTATAACTAGTTATATCTAATTATAAACAGTATAAGACAGATAAAAGATTTTAATCAATGCCTTTTTGCTGTGAATTTTCTTTTTAAAGGACTCTAAGATACAATAAAGAATGGAGGGATGCACATGTCAAAAGAGCTTTCCTATACCATCGAGGAAGTGTCACAGCTTTTAAAGGTATCTAAATTGACGATTTATGATCTTGTAAAAAAAGGGGAGCTCCCTGTATTTCGTGTGGGAAGGCAGATGAGAATGGATGCAAAAGACTTGGAGATGTACATTAATAACCATAAGTCCCATACATCCCCAGTTTCTGTTGCCGAACCCCAAAGGAATGAAGTGAAGAATTCTCTTAACCTTGTCATCAGTGGGCAAGACATGGTGTTAGACATACTAGGGCAACACATTGAGAAGGACTCCAGCTATAAAACATTACGATCTAACACAGGAAGTCTAAGCGGGCTTATATCCATGTACAATGGGGATTCAGACATTGTTAGTTTGCATATGTTTGATGGAGATACTGGGGAATATAATCTTCCTTATATAAAAAAGATTTTGGTAGGTTATCCTTATATTTTACTTAACCTTGTTTCAAGGAAAGCTGGATTATATGTTAAAAAGGGAAATCCTTTAGACCTTACAGGTTGGACTGATTTAAAACAGAAAGACTTGGCCATCATCAATCGAGAAAGAGGATCGGGAGCAAGAATTCTTCTTGATGAGCAGCTAAGGATTCATAAGATTCCGCCTAAAAGCCTTAAGGGTTATGAAAATGAAGAAACTAACCATTTAAGTGTCGCATCAGCTGTTTCATCAGGTATTGCGGATGTAGGGGTGGGAATTGAAAAAGCTGCAAAAATCGTTGGAATCGACTTTGTTCCATTAATTACAGAACGTTACGACCTTGTTATTTTAAAATCCTCGAAAAACGAACAGCTCATAAACATTGTTAAGCGCATTTTAACATCGAATCCATTTCAAACTGAAATCAACGCTTTAGGTGATTATGATATTTCCCAGACAGGCTCTATCATTTACGAGACATTTTAAACAGGAAGGCTACTGATTCAGCAGCCTTCCTGTTTAGTATGCAGTTTTTAATAGGTTAAAGAGCACATTCTTCAATTTCAAATCCCAGGTCTTCGATGATTCCCCAATCGGCTGTGGGTTCTTGTCCGGCTGTCGTTAAATAATCGCCGACGAAGATGGAATTGGCTGCATAAAGTGCCATTGGCTGCATGGAACGGAGATTGACCTCCCGACCGCCAGCAAGACGGATTTCTTTACTCGGATTAACGAATCTCATCATCGAAATCAATTTCAGGCATTTAGTGGGGGTCAACTCGGAAGTTCCCTCAAGCGGCGTTCCGTCAATTGCATTGAGAAAATTACAAGGAATGGAATCTGCATCAAGGCTTCGTAAGGATAGGGCGATTTCCACCGCTTCCGCCTCAGATTCCCCCATACCGAAAATGGCGCCAGAGCATGGGGACATCCCGGCATCCTTCACAGCTTCAACTGTATCCACCCGGTCTTCATATGTATGTGTCGATGTGATTTTGCTATAGTTTTCCTGTGATGTATTCAAGTTGTGGTTGTAGCGATGAACGCCTGCTTCCGCCAGTTTGCCGGCATGTTCCTCATTCAGGAAACCTAAACAGCAGCAGATTTTAAGATCCGTCGTTTCGCGGATTTCTTTTACCGCTTCAATGACATGATCAATTTCCCTGTTGGTCGGACGCCTGCCGGACGCAACGATGCAATAAGTACCCGCTTTGCGGCGAATTGATTCTTGCGCTCCCTCGACAATCTTTTCTTTAGTCAGCCAAGCATATTTATCGATCGGGGCTTCCGAAACGATCGACTGCGAGCAGTAGCCGCAATCTTCGGGACATAATCCTGACTTCGTATTGATGATCATATTCAATTTAACCTTTTTCCCATAATGGTGCTTACGTATATGATAGGCTGCATTCAGAATTTCCAAAACCTCTTCGTCTGGGGCTTGTACGATGGATAATGCCTCTTCCTCCGTCACTTTATATCCTTTGATAACGTTCTCCGCTAACATCTTCCAATCCCTAACCAATGTTTCCAAACCTAATCCCTCTTTTCTTTTAATGTCTATATTCCTTCCCATGAATCTTTCACGATTAATTACCTGAATCCTCGGAACGGATTGAATCATTTTGCCCATTCAAGACAAAATAAAACGTTTATATGTTAACTTTAAAAATTTTAAGTTAACATATAAAATGAATAATAACACACAAACAAAATATGATTCAATGGTCTTTTTTCAATATTTTCCTAGTCTGCCCTTTAAATCATAAGGAAGCTTGCATTTTATATGTTAACTAAATATACAAATTAGTTGACATATAAAATAGGATTCAGGCAAACTAATAGTGGGCATTCTGCCAGCACTTTCTAAAAAGGAGGTTGAAAACTTGAAAGCAAGGACGATTTCTTATGTGGCCCTTTTTACCGCGTTAACTGCCATTGGCGCCTTTATTAAGATACCTATCCCTTACATACCATTCACACTGCAAATTCTGGCAGTCTATTTGGCAGGCGCATTATTGGGGCCCCGGCTTGGGATGCTCAGTCAGTTATGCTACGTCTTGATCGGACTTATCGGGGTGCCCCTGTTTGCTGAAGGCGGGGGATTCGGCTATATATTCAAACCCACTTTCGGCTATTTGCTCGGATATATATTGGGAGCCTATGTAAATGGATGGCTGATCAACCGGTTTTCCCTCTCCACGATTCGTTCCATATTCTTTGCTAATGCCGCCTCTTTGCTGACCGTTTACTTTTTCGGCTGCATCTGGCTGTATGGTGCGATGAAGTGGATTGTGGAAACGCCGCTTTCCATCAACCAAACGATACTTTACGGCTTCTTATTACCTGTACCCGGTGATTTACTGCTATGCATTCTATGTGCTGCCATCATTCAACAAGTACGTCCGCGCATTGCAAAATATATAAACGTAAAGGAGCTGAATCATCCATGGGCCAAGCCTACTTTATAACCGGAACTGGTACGGATATTGGAAAGACCATCGTCACGAGTGCACTCTATCTGTCTCTTCAAACATTGGGAAAAAGCGTCACGATATTCAAGCCATTTCAAACTGGAATCAATGAGGAAAATAATACATACCCGGATATATCTTGGTTTGAGAAGGAACTCGGTGTAAAGGAATCAGGGTTTTACACACTGGAGCCAGAAACCTCCCCACATTTGGCGATTAAATTAACTGGCAGTCAAATTGATGAGAAGAAAGTCGTGGAAAGGGTTCATGAACTTGAGGAAATGTATGACATCGTATTAGTCGAGGGCGCTGGCGGATTGGCTGTGCCGCTCATTGAACGGACGGAAGGTTTCTATATGACGGCGGACTTCATAAGGGATTGCGGCATGCCTGTCCTCTTCGTATCCACAAGCGGTTTAGGGGCGATTCATGATGTCTTGACGACCCATTCTTATGCCCAAGTCCATGATATAAACGTGAAAACCATTTTGTATAATCATTACCGGCCAGAAGATCGGATTCATCAAGACAATATCGAAACCATCGAAAAGCTGACTGGGCTGAATGGCCTCGCCTGCATCCCGACAATGGCAGATGTCAGAAAAGACTTGAGGAACTGCATCCTTGATTTACTTGGTGATCAAAATTATACCCAACAACTGAAAGAGGTGTTCAAAGCATGAATAGTCAGGATTTAGAACAATGGGATAAGGAATATGTATGGCATCCGTTCACACAAATGAAAACGTATCGGGAAAGTAAACCGCTGATCATCGATCGCGGCGAAGGCAGCTACCTGATAGATGTGGATGGCAAACGCTACCTCGACGGCTATGCTTCATTATGGGTGAATGTGCACGGGCATAACGAGCCGGAATTGAACGGCGCCCTTATTGAACAAGTGAATAAAGTCGCGCACTCCACTCTGCTTGGATCTGCGAATGTACCATCGATCTTACTGGCAAAAAAACTGGCAGAGATCACTCCTGGTTCTTTATCGAAAGTCTTCTACTCCGACACGGGATCTGCCGCTGTGGAAATCGCCCTTAAAGTTGCTTATCAATATTGGCAGAATATCGATCCCGTCAAGCATCAGAATAAAAACAAATTCGTCTCACTTGACGAAGCATACCACGGCGATACTGTCGGAGCTGTGAGTGTGGGCGGAATGGATCTATACCATAGAATCTTTAAGCCCCTCTTATTTCAACGGATTTCCGCCCCTTCACCATATGCCTATCATATGACTGAATATGGGAATCAAGAAGCCGTGAAAAACCATTGCTTGAAGGAACTGGAGAAGTTACTGCAAGAACAATCGGAGGAAATTGCAGGATTGATCATCGAACCGCTGGTGCAGGGGGCTGCTGGCATCATAACCCATCCTCGGGGCTTTTTGAAAGAGGTCGAACAATTATGCAAAAAATACAATATCCTCTTAATTTGCGATGAGGTGGCCGTAGGATTCGGTCGCACCGGTACCATGTTTGCCTGCGAACAGGAAGATGTCGTCCCAGATATCATGTGTATGGGCAAAGGGATCACTGGGGGGTATATGCCACTCGCAGCCACCATCATGAACGAGCAAATCTTTCAATCCTTCTTGGGAGAACGGGAAGAACATAAAACCTTCTATCACGGCCACACCTATACAGGAAACCAGCTAGCCTGTGCACTGGCCCTGAAGAATATCGAGCTGATGGAAAGCCGTAATCTCATTAAAGACATCCAGAAAAAATCAAAATACCTATCAAAAAGGCTGCAAGCACTATCCGAACTTCCGATAGTCGGCGATATTCGCCAGCGCGGCTTCATGATTGGAGTGGAAATCGTTAAAGACCGTGAAACAAAAGAAACGTTCACCCTCCAAGAGAATGTCGTTTCCGGAATCATCCATACAGCACGGGAAAATGGCCTGATCATCCGGGAACTTGGTCCCGTCATCACGATGATGCCGATCCTTTCCATGTCAGAAAAGGAACTCGATTTCATGGTCGAAACCGTCTACCGTGCCATCCAGGAAGTCTCCATTCATAAAGGATTGATTCCAGCAGCAAACTGATTCAATAAGAACCGGAAGAGCAGGGCTCATCCGGTTCTTTCTTTTCTTTGCAGGGGACTTCGTGAAATACGCAGCCATTAAAAGAAAGATCACAGATAATTACTTTAATTCAATTTTCTTGGACCAAAACTCTAATGCCTCCATTGGCTCTTCTCTTGTGTGTATATAATACAATTCCACATCACTTGGTTTTACGTTCCCTGGGAGATCGAATGTAAATTCAATTTCACTATTTGTATGTAAATCAAAAATTTGCGGTTCCCACTCGAGATGAGTTTTTTGCCCAAACCAATTTTGTACTTCTTTCTCTAAAAACTTCCCATCCATTTCATTATAGGATTTAACTCTATTTCGTTTAACATTGGAGACTTTCTCATTATTAGGGACATAGAAAACAAGAAAATCAGCAGGAAATCGATACGCATCTAACCGATCCTTCCAAACTCCCCCCACGATGTATGCTTCATTTTCTTTATGGACAGTTAGTTGCAATGAGTCAGGTGTTGTGTGGTACAACGTATGATAAATGAAGTATCCCATAAATGAAATGACTGCTAGTAAAGGACTAAACAAGAATATCGATACTACCCTTTTTCTTTTCCAAAAACGAATGCCTCCATATGTACAGCCTATAATGATGAATATGATAATAAGAAACATGAAAATCCCCTTAAATATTTTATTAATGAGTACAACTTATTTTCTTAAAATAAAAAATTAAAATAGCAAATCAAACAAAGGGATTTCCGGCGGCATCCCGGCTTCAGGCAAGAAATAAATGAAAATGGTGAAACAAATGATAAGCACGGAAAAGATGATGGCAATAAACGAAATGCCCAAGAGAAATTTCTTTCCTGCTAAATATAAGCTGATCACCAGACTTGCAAACCCAATGATCAAATAAACGCTGGCACCAACATATGAATTCAGCTTTGGAAGAATCCCCGTGATGAAAAGCAGAACGAAAGTCATTTGCAGGGATATGCATATTCCAAGTAAACGTTTCATTTTTACCTCCTGTCTATAATTTCTCTACTCCTATTTTCAGCTACTTTGGAATGAATCATCATTGTTTTTTTAGCCTAAACTATGAAGCTGCTAAAACATCATATCAAGTTTTTGGTATTCGATGAATCCCGCATGGTCGATAACTATTACCAGGCGAAAAAGCAAGATGCACAAAATAATAATAATAAAAAAGATGACCCCGGTTAACTCGGAGGTCATCTTTTTTTTGCTGCTGGCTAAGTGTTAGCGAATGCCTTTCATGTAACCTTGAATCTTTGGTGATAAGACCATAAGGACCAGTCCAAGGACCATTGAAGCAACACCGATCACGCCAAAATAAGCCATTTCGGTTTGGGGCGTGTAGAATCTGACGATTTGTGCGTTCAGTGCTTGTGCTGCTGCACTTGCCAGGAACCACAGGCTCATCGTTTGTGCCGAGAATGCGGCCGGAGCCAATTTTGTAGTTGCTGAAAGTCCAACGGGAGATAAACAAAGTTCTCCAAGCACTACAAGGAAATAACTAAGTACAAGCCATAGCGGATTGACCAATGCGTCGGATCCACCGAAATAAACAGGAAGCAGGATCACCAGGAATGATAAACCGGCGAACAATAATCCGATTGAGAATTTCTGAGGAATGGTCGGCTGACGCTTTCCTAGTTTAATCCATAACCATGCGAATACTGGTGCAAGGGTAATGATGAACAAAGGGTTCAAAGATTGGAACCATGCCGGGTTTATTTCTAGTCCAGCAAAATTCAACTGTGTCCGTTTGTCTGCATAGCTTGCTAATATAGTTGCACCTTGCTCTTGAATCGCCCAGAACATGACAGCTGCTATAAACAAAGGAATATAGGCAATCAAGCGTGAACGTTCAACAGAAGTTGTTTTAGGGCTGCGATACATGAAAATGAAATAAAGGGTCGGAATAACGATCCCTAGGATACCTACAAGATTAATAAAGGTTTTAATCGTTAAGATGCCTTTAGCGGCGGTAATGCCGATGATGGCAGCTAAGATAAGTGTAGCTATCCCCAATTTCGTGAATACGCTTTTCTTTTCATTCTGTGATAATGGGTTCGCAGGAAGAGTTCCAGCAAGGCCCAGGTTCTTTTTCTTTGTTGCAACAAAGACGATAAGACCAATTAACATTCCAATTGCTGCAAGTCCAAAACCAAGATGGAAGCTGTAGCCCATTCCGACGGTACCGACAACAAACGGTGAAAGGAATGCACCCATGTTGATACCCATATAGAATATACTGAATCCGGAATCCCGGCGTTCGTCATTTTCTGCGTAAATTTCACCGACAATGCTGGAAACATTCGGTTTTAATAACCCAGTACCAAGAACAATGAGTACCATGGAAACAAAGAACATGGAGAGACTGCCTGGTACAGCAAGGACAATATGCCCGAGCATGATCAAGATACCACCGTAAAATACGGCTTTGGAAGTCCCGAAGATCCTATCGGCAAGCCATCCGCCAATTATACCTGACATATATACTAAAGATCCGTAAATGGATACAAGGGCAAGGGCTGTGTGTTCATCAAGACCAAGTCCCCCTTTAGAAACTTCGTAATACATATAGTAAACAAGAATGGCCTTCATACCATAATACGAGAAACGCTCCCAGAACTCAGTAAAGAAAAGGGTGAATAATCCTTTAGGGTTTCCAAAAAAACCTTTTTGAGGTACACTATCCACAATTTTCTGTTTATTTATCGTTGCCATACCTAGCCCCCCTTTTATTATTGTATAATAACTTTTATTTTCTCTATTGTAAACAAATATTTAGTATATTTAAATAATTAATTTAAATATACTATAGAAGAG
>NZ_JBHTYI010000024.1:0-65667 GCF_043656335.1 Peribacillus sp. NPDC056705
ACCTGTCCCGCTGCTCCCGCAGGAGTCTCGCACTTGCGCTCCAATCAACCTTAAATCGTTTCGTTTTAAAAACAACAATCTTTACGAAAAGAGCCTAATTTTTTTAATCCTCAGAAGGTTTTTAGCAATTCCCCTTACCATCACATTGCAAGCCCTCAAGTTCATTCCGTTCATTTTTTGCTTCTTCCTTCTCAATGACTTGCGCTAACCTTTCTTTACTGGCTAGTCCTTGAATAACTTCATCACCAATAATAAACGTTGGGACAGCCCTGATATCTGCTTCTTCATAAGCATGTTTCAGTGCTTCTTGGTGCACTTCCCGATACTTTCGTGACACTAATGCTTCTCTAAAAGCATCTACAGGAAGTTCAACTTCATCCGCTAATTTTGTCAATACTTCAATATCTTCAATATTTTGTTCCTCTTGAAAAAACGCTGTAAATACTCTGTCGTGGAACTCGTTCCCTTTTCCGTGCTCCTTTGCAAAATGGCACCCTTCGAACGCCAAATGTGTATATGGATGCGGGGAGACACGGGGTAAACGCATATCCACTCCAAGTTTTTTCGCAACAGGGAGAATGTAAGAATCCCATGAATTCAACTTATCGGGTTCCTTCCATGGATCTATTTTGGAATGTGGACTCGGTCGCAATTCAAATGGCATCCATTCCACTTCTACATCCTTTTCCTCCATGATTTCGTCCAAAGGACCTTTACCTAAAAAACAAAATGGACATATAAAATCAGAATACGCTTTAATTTTCACTGTCATTATATATTCCCTCACTTTTCATCATCGGCTAAACTTGTAATCAAACCAGTTACAACACAAACCAAAAAAAATATAACATTTCCACTAGCTGTAATAATTTTAGTTACAGGTTGAAAGAAAGTCAACCATTATTTTTAAAAAACTAAAGAACATGCACTATTTTACAGAAAAAAAAGTTTGTAAAGAAAGCTTTGCTTCTCTACAAACTTTTTATTATTACATTTCGATTTGTTCGTTAACGGGTTCTCTCTTTTTCTTTCTCTGTTTTTTCGATTTTTTATAGTGCAGCAATTCGTATATACATGGAATGACGATAAGTGTGAGCAGTGTAGACACAGCTAGCCCGCCAATGACAACGATCGCTAAACTTTGTGAAACCAAGCTTCCTGTTTCAGCTTTTTTATACAATAGGGGCAGCATGGCACAAATCGTTGCTACAGCCGTCATTATGATCGGACGGAATCTTGTAGCTGTCGCTTCGACGATCGCATCACGGATAATCATTTTTTCTTCGTTTTGTTTGACTCGATCCAGAAGCACAATCGCGTTTGTCACAACAACTCCAATTAACATGAGAGCACCCAGCAGTGCTGTAATATCGACTGGAATTCGGCTGATAACCAATCCTAATACCGCTCCAATGGCAGCGAATGGCAAGGAAAATAGAATGGCGATCGGTGCTTTGATCGATTTAAATGTTATAACCATGATTAAAAAGACAATGCCGATCGATATTAACATCGTAAGGAACAAATCGGAAAAATCATCTGTTTGCTGAGCACTGGCTCCCCCGACTAGAATATCTACATCATTCGGAATATCAAGTCCTTTGTTCTTCTCTTTATCTCCAAATATCTCAAGATTTATTTTGCTTGCAATATCGGAAAGCTTAGTCGGATCTACCGTTGCCTTCAATTGAAGATACGTTTCCCCATCTTTATGGAACTGCGTTGTTGCACTCTCCTCGCTCTTTAAAGAAGCGACCTTTGACACTGGGGCCAGACCGCCATCTGTCATGATCGGAATGCTTTTTAAATCCTCTGGTTTTTTAGGATCTAAGATCGGTTCAAGGACGACAGGTGTCTGCTTATCCTGTAAAGTTATATTTCCAATAGGCGTTTTATTAAGCATGATACCTAATTGTTGACCGATTTGTTCTGTATTGCCTTTAGCCGGATCTACCTTGAATGAATAAATGGTTTTCTTTTCGTCTTGGTTCGTTGTTACTTCTTCAATTCCTTTAATATCCTGTATACTTTCTTTGACCTTATTGGCCGTCAGTTCCAAATCTTCAACATTACTGCCGACCACATCTATCGTAATGTTCGTCTTCGATGCCCCCATCATAAAGGAAGAGGCTTGGGCCGTAAGTTTTGCATCAGGATAGTTTTCCTGTTCCTTTTCCATTTTTTTCAGAATCGCATCTACATTTGCTTTATCCTTTACCAGGATGCCGAAAGTCGCTTCCGTCGGTGATGTGACTTCCCCATATTGTGCTGATTCGGCAGAGTTTCCTAATTGCATGAAAATATTATCCACTTCACTCATATCCTGCATCGTTTCTTCGAGTTCAATCGCTTTTTCCTTCACTTTTTCATAGGGCTGATCATTTGGATAAGTTAATGTCACGGAGACATAGTCTGCTGAAGAATTATCAATCGCCCCTTTTGGCATGGCAAAATATGTACCAATGGAACCGACAAACAACAGCATAGCAATAATCAAGACAACCCATTTATGGTTTAGTGACCAAGTAACGAGCTTGGTAAAACGCTTGGCCGGGCTATGTTTGGGCAGCTTCGTCCTTTTCAGCAATCCTGCACTCATTAACGGAACAACCGTTAATGCCACGATTAAAGAAGCCAGTAAAGAATAAGTGACAGTCAAAGCGAAAGGCAGAAGAAACTCTTGAAGCCCTCCATTCAATAAGGCAACCGGAAGGAAAACGGCTACAGTCGTAAGGGTTGAAGCTGTTATCGCCACTCCCACTTCTTTAGTTGCATCCATCACCAATTCAATTGAAATCTTCTCCTGCTGCATTTTCCGGAAAATATTTTCAATAACAACAATACTATCGTCCACCAAGCGCCCGATCGCTACAGCGACACCGCCCAGCGTCAAAATGTTCAGCGTCACTCCCGACAATGACAGCAAAAATAACGTAAAGCCAAGAGATAGCGGTATGGATACGATTGTAATGAATGTAGATCGTACATTCCGTAAAAAGACCATGATCACTATCGTGGCGAATAGCGCTCCCAGCAGGACTTCTTTTACCATCGTCTGAACGGAAGTCTCCACCATATCAGCTGTAGATAAATAAATGATCGATTTCTGGTCGCTATACTTTTCATTAATTTCTTTCGCTACTTTTTCAACCTCTTTACTGATTGTGACAGCATTTGATTGACTGTCCTTGATAATGCTTAAATCAATGCTTTCCTTTCCATTAAAACGACTGATGAGGTTGCCATCCTTCGCTTCTTCAACTTTTGCTATCTCTCCAAGTGTGACATTCGGGGTGACCTTTAACGCTTTTAATTTCCCAATACTTGTTAAATCCCCGATAACCTTGATGTTACTTGCCTTCCCATCAATCACTTTTTCGCCTACGGCCAAAGCTGCATTCTGACCGTTAAGGACGTTCATGACATCTTGAATGGAGACTTTCTTTTTAGCCAATTCTTCATTATCCACCTTGACTGAAAGAACGGATTGGGAAACTCCAAATGTCTGTACATCGGAAACCCCTTTAATATCTTTATACAGAGGCTCTAATTCCTTCTTGGTAAAGTCAATATTTTCAGCTGTTAATCCATCCTTAAAAGTAACGGAAACAAATGAAATGGGAATCATAGATGTATTTAACTGTGTAACAGTAGGCTTTGCCATGCTTTGTGGCAAAGCTACACTGCCTAAAGCCTCTTGAACATCAAGTTTTGCTTGTTTCATATCCGATCCGGCTTCAAAGAATAGATCTACTTTTGAAAACCCGTCTCCCGTTGTGGAGTATATTGAACTCTTTCCCTTAACTCCAGTGACCGCTCTTTCAATCGGATCTGTAACTTGTGCTTCCATCGTTTTCGAATCGGTGCCCTGCCCCATTGTGATAATCGTAACTTGTGGATTATCAGCAGATGGTAAAAATTCCATCGGCAGTTTAAAATAACTGACAACTCCTATCAACAAAATAAATATGGTTACCAATGAAACGGCAGCCTTGTTCTTAAACGACCACTTTGTAAAAAACTCCACGTACTAATCACCCCTGAATAAAATTTAAAAGAAAATAATTCCATTTAAAATCTTACCATATATTACTAGTGTTTGAACGTTAATTTTTTATTGATTTTTATTTTTTTTTATGCCTCTCTGTGTGAAGAGCTTTTTTCCACATAAAAAAGGCTGCCGCAGCAGCCTCCAGTTTTTAGACAAAAGGAGTTCAATCTAAATATTAAAACAAAGTTGATTGGAACGTAAGGTACGAGACTCCTGCGGGAAAAGCGTGGCCAGGGGAGACCCCGCTGGCGCGAAGCGTCGAGGAGGCTCCCGGACCGCCCGCGGAAAGCGAGTGCCCTTCGTTCCAATCAACGTTCAAATAGCACAACCTAAAAAAATGTAAACAAACTCGATTATTTATATCCTTTGAAAAAAAGCATAACGATAGCCAAAACCATTACCCCGATAAACAATAACGGGCCGATGCCCGAGCTATACACGAAGTATACTTTGATGTGGCGAAAAAGGAGCATGACAAGAAATAGGAATAACAGGAAACACAAAATGATGATCAGAGCGGTATTTTTATTCCGATACAAGTAACCAGCCCCATTTTAAAATAGCTTTTTCATGCAATTGCATGCCATACAACGAATTCCGTTAAGAAACAATATGCAGACCACGTTTTGTACTATTCTGTACTATATCAAATAAAAAAGGGCTGCCGCAGCAGCCCTTTTCTTCGAAAATCGTACATTCGGTATAAATGAGACTACATTTCCTGAAGTTCATTGACCGTTACAAACGTATACCCTTCGTTCGTTAACTCCTGCAAGATCCCTTCAATCGCTTGAAGTTCTTTACCCGTATCATCATACATCGGATGCATCAGGATGATCGAACCTGGCTTTATATTTTCCTTCACATACTTCACTTTGTCAGAAGCGGTAGTGTAATAGCTATCTGGTTCCAGATTCCAGGTAATGGTCTCTCTATCATTTTCATTTAAATAATAAGGCAGACCTATGATTTTTTTCCCGTGGTGGCCGGACGTCAATTTCACCCTTATATCCGGAGTCCAGAATTAATTTATCCGTTTTCTCGATTTCCGCCTTGATAAAAGAAGGCGATTTAAAAACCATTCGCTTGTGGGAATACGTGTGATTCCCAATCTGATGTCCTGCTTCCGCTATTTTTCCAGCTTCCTCTGGGTATTTTTCGATTTCGTTACCAATCAGGAAGAAAGTAGCTTTTACATCGTATTTAGCCAATAACGGAAGGATCTGATTCACATTCTTCGATGGGCCATCATCAAATGTCAAAGCGACCACTTTTTCATTCGTCTCGACATTATCCGTCAATCCTCCGAATACCTGATATGTTCTCGAATTCATTAATTTATACGTTCCAAGCAATAGCAGGAAAACAACCACGATTCCCAAACCAATGAATGTCAATTTCTTTTTCATGCAAATACCTATCTTTCTATAAGTCTTTTAATCCAATGACCTATTATAGCAAATCACTGAACGAAAACACTTATTGTTCACTTCCGTAACTTTACATGTATCAATTCAAAGCGCTCACACACAAGCAGCATATCTTCTTTAAAGGTGTGCCCGATCTTGTCCAATTGTTCTTTCAGCCATTTTTCATGGGCCTCCCACCAGTATGTATAGGTTCGATCTCCTTCCCCTTCTGCAATCGCAAACTCTTCACTCACTTCATTCATGGGCAATACTTCGACTTTCACTGTTTGGATGATGGCTAAGGGCTCATCCTCACTACTTAAAATAATGCTGTAATCACCTACTGATGGTAATGGTTCATTTTCCTCTTCATAAAAAACATACCCAGAGCACGTAGCCGTTTTCATCCCATCCATCACTAATTGAGCCAACTGATCGGGATCAGCCCCGAATTGCCATGCACTGACTGCCTGGGGTTTTTCTTCATCTTTCCCCTGCCAAAATTCATTCCAATATAATTCCGCTTTGACATTCATTCTATGATTCTCCATTCTGTTTTAACATAAAAAGGATATAAATGATTATTATTCTTGAAGTTTTCGCCCAACTGTCATTCGCTTTTTTTTACTTCTGTTTTTCATTTATATCTGTTCCCATTCACTTAAATACATACGATTCTTGATTTTTTGGGGATTCTCCATTTTACTAATAAACTCCAAACTGTTTCCGTCTGGATCATTAAAGTGAATTTTAGCGTGGGCATATTCCCCGTGAGGCATCACGAAAGGTTCAATTGGTTTAAATCCAAAGGCCTCTCTTGGCGCATAGCCCCTATCTTCAAGCCATGCGACTGAGCTCTTTAGATCTTCCAATGATACTTGAAAAGCGATATGCCGCAGGGAGGGATGATACTCAACCTCCACTTTTTCCGTTTCCCAAAGCCCCAACCAACTTTTGTCCTTTTCAATCCATAGAAAAGCCAGGTTGTCTTCAACCTTATGATCTAACTGTAAACCAAGCCCCTCATAGAATTCGATGGAACGTTTCAAATCACGAACCGGTAAATGTGATTCATATAAACCTCTTATCATTGAAAAACCACCTTTTGTCAGTTCTATCTCACAAGAAGCTTCCTGGTTCAATCCCTTTATCCTATTGTCCTACGAGGCAATTCTATTTCCCCAGTTATCAACAAGGTGATGATGATCACCCAAAATATAAAGAAGGATGAGGAAAAAACCAAAGAAATGATCGGGATCACTTTTTTCTCGGTTTTCTTCAAAATTCCTATGACAGAGAGGACGATGCCGGCAATAGTAAGGAAAAAAGTTATATAATCACCCGTCCTGCTCCCGATATTTGCCATTCTAATAGGTGTAATAAAAACAGTAAAAAAACAAATGATTCCAATGATGAATGAAGTAAAACTGATTACACCGTACCTCTTCTGAATACATGCTTCGTTTTCCATCGAGCACACCCTTTCATCAGATCCTGCGCATCTATTAATATCTCATAAATAATTTTAACATATAATGCCAGACAATTTGTTATGCACAGAAAAAGGGGTCAAAAGACGGTGAATTAAAGCTTCATTTTCATGCCTTCATGAGTGGCTTTGAATCCTAAACGTTCATAAAATCGCAGCGTTTCTTCCCGCTTTTTATCGGTCGTCAGCTGAATGATATGGCAGCCCCGCTTCCTGGCACGGTCAATCGCATATTGAATCAACTTGCTTCCGATGCCTTTCCCTCGTTCTGAAGATGCCGTCCGAACCCCTTCGATCGTTGCTCTCCAACCGCCTTGATGGGTAATATATGGAGTGAACGTGATTTGCTGCACCCCAACGATTTCCTTACCAAGACATGCTACGATCAATTCATTATTCTCATCTGCATCAATGGATGCAAATGCTTTTAGATAGCTTTCAGGAAGGGGATTTTCATAGCGTTCCCTTTCCCTCCCCAACACATCATCCGCTAGCATCCGTACTATTTCACTTAAGTCTTTTACTGTCGCATTCCTGAATGTTACCATGATATCCCTCCTGTACTGTATTGCCCTTTTTTCGTCATGCCGGAAAACCGATCGTTCATTAATAACTTCAACTAAAAGTTAGGCGGTCCTCTTTTCTGGAGGAAAAATTATGACAGCTTTAAAAATCGGACCAACAAAAAAGGACCCCTTTTAAAAGCAAGTCCTTCTTAAGTAACATCATTATTAGGTAATTGGCGCAGGATTGAACAGGGCCAAATCATTATGCAGGCCCCAATGCTCTGCCCAGGTTTTCTTTTTACCGCTGGCCACTTCCAATATGAGGTGAAACATTTCCCACCCGACATCCTCTATGGTTGCTTCACCTGTAGCGATAGTTCCTGCATTTATATCAATGAGATCTTTCCATTGCTCGGTCAAAGTATTTCGTGTAGATACTTTGATGACGGAAGCCATTGCCAGGCTATAAGGTGTGCCTCTTCCGGTTGTAAAAACTTGAAGGTGCATGCCGGAGGCGAGCTGCAGCGTTCCGCAAACGAAGTCACTAGCTGGTGTAGCTGCAAAAATCAGCCCTTTTTCCGTTGCTTTTTCACCTGGGGCCAGTACGCCTGAAATTGGGCTGCCTCCGGATTTGGCAATGGAGCCTAATGATTTTTCCACTACATTGGCCAATCCGCCTTTTTTGTTTCCTGGAGACGGATTGGCACTTCGATCGGCATCACCTAAAGCCAGGTAGTTATCATACCAATCCATTTCCTTTATTAACGCTCTCCCCACTTCTTCATTCACTGCACGGGGCGTCAATAGATGAATCGCATCCCGTACTTCTGTGACTTCAGAAAATAGAACGGTTGCCCCTGCCCTAACTAACAGATCTGTAGCATATCCTACTGCAGGGTTAGCTGTCACACCAGATATGGATTCAATGATTTTAAACTGAAAGGCGGAGTTTTGCGCGGGGAAGAAGAAATCGAAGCAGTGACGGCTCTTGCGGAACGCTTCCCTGAAGCCAGGATCACCCTTGACCCAAATGGCGGCTGGCTGCTTAAGGATGCGATTGAACTTTGCCGGGATCAACATCATGTTTTAGCCTATGCGGAGGATCCATGCGGAGCGGAAAATGGTTTTTCCGCCCGGGAAATCATGACGGAATTCAGGCGCGCAACGGGCCTTCCGACCGCTACTAATATGATTGCAACGGACTGGAGGCAAATGGGGCACTCCATTCAACTTCAATCCGTGGACATCCCTCTTGCCGATCCGCATTTTTGGACGATGCAAGGCTCCGTCCGCGTCGCTCAAATGTGCAACGACTGGGGATTGACATGGGGATCACACTCGAATAATCACTTTGACATTTCGCTTGCCATGTTTACACACGTTGCTGCAGCCGCACCAGGAAATATCACTGCGATCGATACCCACTGGATTTGGCAGGATGGGCAGCGTTTGACGAAAGAACCTTTTAAAATAGTCGGCCGTATGGTCGATGTCCCTTCCAAGCCCGGACTTGGAATTGAAGTGGATATGGAACAAATCGAGAAGGCACATCAGCTTTATAAACAAAAAGGACTTGGTGCCCGTGATGATTCAATGGCGATGCAATACCTGATTTCCGGATGGGAGTTCAATCCAAAATCACCTTGCCTTGTCAGATGATTTTTTCCAACAATGCGTGCGTCTCTCTCTTTAGAGCGGCGCATTTTACTTTTTTTGGGTATAGATCTTCTCTTCCTCACATGCAAATAAGCGTATTATATTATATAATTAGTCTTACAGTATGAATACATATAGGATTTAACAGAAAAGGGGTTACACAATGGTAGAATCGTCAAAGAAATTAGGCGTACAATCGGTACATCGCAACACTCTTTCACAACAAGTCGTGGATCAAATCGTGCATCTGCTCGTCAGCGGACAAATGAAAGCGGGCGACAAACTGCCTCCTGAAATGGAACTTATGAAAGAACTTGAAGTAAGCCGGCCTGTTTTACGGGAGGCACTCAGTGCACTTGATACACTAGGAGTCATTACACGGAAAACGCGTGAAGGCACCTTTTTTAACGATAAAATCGGTACACATCCATTCTCTGTCATGCTGGCGCTGGCTACGGATAATTTACCAGCGATCATCGAAGCGCGAATGGCATTGGAGTTGGGACTGGTAACAATGGCTGCCGAGAAGATCACAGACGAACAACTGGAGAAACTGCAAATTACGATTGACACGATTGCCAATAGTGAAGACAACGATTATGGAGAGGCCGATAAAGAATTCCACAAGCTCATTGCTTTAAGTGCGAACAATCCCATTATTGAAGGCATGATCGATTCCTTATTGATTACCCATAATAAAATAAATAGCCTGATACAATTCAGGGAACGGGAACTGACTGTAAAGTATCATAAAGCCATCTATGCGGCACTTGCAGCACATGATCCACATGAAGCATTCAGTCAGATGTACAAGCACCTTGACTACGTCCGTCAGAAAGTCCTTCAACATTCTCACGCAAATTAATGGATCGTTTGTGTGGAAGATGAAGTAATCGCAGCAAACCAATGGATCACTCAAATGATCCAATTTCATAGGGAAAGTGGATTTATTCAGGGAACCTATTTCGCTTCCAAGATTTCAGAGTTCAACTTATCTTTTAAATCCAATTGATAGCATCATTCTTATTGAGAAAAAAATGGATAGTAGTTGAACTATCCAGCCCCCACTTATCCACTTTTGATTGTGAAAGTGTTCCCCGTTGAATTCGAAACCTCCCGCTCCCAATCCAGGTCTCCACTCAAAAAAATGCATTCCTGCTTACTAGCAGGAATGCATGAATCAGTCCTAAGTTCTTGACCATCATCTTGTTCATTTACGGCTTAATATGCACTCCAACCAGCATCTGCCGTGATGACCGTGCCATTAACAAAACTGGAATCGTCTGAAGCAAGGAACAAAGCCACTTTAGCGATTTCCTCAGGTTTGCCATTGCGTGGATTGATGGCCATCCCCAATTGTTGGCGAGAGATGCCGAACTCATTGATGCTCGTCATGCTGGAACCGATATTGGTTTCAACTCCGCCTGGTGCTATTGCATTGCAGCGAATCCCTTTATTGGCATACATGAAACCCGTGTTTTTTGTGAAACCAACCACTGCGTGCTTAGAGGCAGTGTATGCTGCGCCTGCTCGAGCACCGTACAAACCGCCAGCAGAAGCAATGTTGATGATGACCCCTTTTTGTTTTTCCAAAAAGATCGGCAATACTTTTCTGGTCGAACGCATGACGCTTGTCGTGTTAATGGCAAAAATCCGATCCCACCTAGAATCTTCAATGTCTCCAGCAGGTTCCATGCCATCCATGATACCCGCGTTATTCACCAAAATATCCACCGTACCATACGTACTTACCGTGGTATCGATCAAATGTTGAATATCTTCCTCCACCGCTACGTTCGTTTTAATGGCAAAGGCCATACCGCCATTCGCTTTTATTTCTTCTACCGTCTCGTTCGCGCCATCAAGATTTAAATCCGATACGACGACTTTAGCCCCTTCTCTGGCATAATCTATAGCGATCTGTTTCCCCATGCCAGATGCTGCGCCTGTCACTACTGCAACTTTGTCTTGTAATTTCATTTGAACTCCCCCATTCATTCTAGTGAAGTGATACTTATCGTACAGATGTTCATTAACTTACTTCCTTTATAGTATAATTAGTTTCAATAGGCTTATACAATCAGCAAATGATGACCTTGATGTTGAACAATGAACAGAAAGTATTGATTATGTTCATTAAAAGCACAATAACCAACAAAGGGTGAAGAAAATGTCCAATAATAACACTGGGATTGATAGAAGGATCAGGAAATCCAAACTGGCTTTGAAAGATTCTCTCATATCATTAATGCAACACAAGGATTTCAGGGAAATATCGATTACTGACATTGTAGAACGCGCCGACCTTAATCGAGGTACATTTTACAAACACTATCAGTATAAAGAGGAACTGCTTGAAGAGGTCATGGAGGATGTAATTGCGGATTTGATCATATCTTACCGGGAACCTTATAAAAATGTTGAAACTTTCACCATCAATGAACTAACGGCTTCAGTGGTCAAAATATTTGAACATGTAGCTAATTATGCAAACATTTATACCCTCATACTAAAGTCGAATGCATGGCCAACTTTACTGGAAAGGATTTGTGATGAATTAAAGAAACTTCCATTGGAAGACCTGGAAGATTACCGGCCGAATCCTAAGATCAATACAGAACTTGCCTCCAGTTACCAAGCATATGCGATATTAGGCATGATCATCGAATGGGTCAACACCGGCTTTAAATACAGCGCTGACTATATGGCTGAACAGTTACTGGAAATCATTAATAATAAATCGGTAAATGCCGTCTATAAAATAAACCATACATTTAAGCAGGAATAGGAGGGCTGCATCGGCACCCCCCTATCTCATTAATACGCCTGCCCTTTGGAAAGAAACCTTGTTACGGCAGACAAGAAAGCTGATAAATTATCTTCATGCACAAAGTGTCCTGCATCCTCTATCGTCACCAATTCGCAATTCGGAATAAGCTCGGAAACTTCCTGCAATTTATTTTGGGGTATATGGCTCGACCCTCCCCCTATAACAAGCGTCGGAATCATAATATCGGTAAGGCGTGCCCACCATTCGGGTTCGGGTTCATTAAGCTGCTGTAGAATCGAAGGCACAACCTGCCAATCAAACGGCAGAGGGCCAGAAGGTTGGGAAGGAATCTCTATTGGTTCATCCAAGAAAGGTGGAGGCGTATCTTCGACAATCAACCTATCTATCCTCGAAGGAAAAGTTTGCGAGAAAAGGTAGGAAACTGTCCCTCCCATGGAATGCCCCATTAGCGAAAATCCCTCCAAATTCAGCGCATCCGCAAAATGAAGCAAATCATCGCACATCAATTCGAAAGTGTATGTACTAGTTCTCGCACTCCCACCGTGTCCCCGTTGATCTAAAGCCAATACACGAAAATTTTCTCCTAATGCGGCAGCCACTTGATCCCATGACTCTGCACTTTTACCCAGCGCATGAAGAACAACAAGCGGCGGTGCAGCAACATCCCCGCTCTCCCGGTATTGAAACGTGTGTCCATTCAATTCAATTTGATTAACCCGTATTTCCATCTCCATTCATCTCCTAGGATCGGCATTGGTCTTTTTGAACCCGATCTATTTAAGAAAACCCCTAAATACTATGTTCACGATAATTACATTATATTCCGGCCTACATCCGATTATTTCGACCTTTCCCACATTTATTGATCTTTTGGTCTGGCGGAGTTGGCAGCAGCGAAGTAATCCATGACAAATAACCGAAATTGCTTGGCTACTGGGGTGAAGTAGCGTTTTTCTGACCAGCCGAGCCCTATCGTTCTTTGACAAGCAGGTTCGGTTATCCGGATTTTATGGGATAATGACCCGGTTTGATGAAGCCATGTCAGCTCGGATACGAAGGCGACTCCCAACCCTTTCCTGACAAGGTCCGAGATGACAGCAGGTTCATCTCCTTCAAATGCGATGTGCTGGGCGAATCCCGCTTCGAGGCAAAATTGGTCGGTGAGGCTGCGGAACCCGAAGCCTGTGTTCATACTGATGAATGGTTCATCTTTCACTTCTTGAAGTGTAATGCTTTCCCTGCCTGCCAGCCGGTGATCGGGAGGCACGATCAAGTATATTTCTTCGGTGATCAGCGGTTCCCACTTTAAGTCTGGGCCTTCAATCGGAACGGATGATATGCAATAATCAATTTCCCCTTCTATTAGAAGCTGCTTCATGGATGATATGGATTTTAGGAATTGTTGAAAACGGACATCCGGGTATTGAGATAAAAATGTCCCCAATAAATCAGGCAGGACCCTGGGAATGGTAACGGCCAAGGTGATGTTCTTTTGGTCCTGATCAATTAATTCCACTATTTCGCGCCTCCCTTCATTCAGTTCCGCAAAAGCGCGTTCAACACGGTTCAAGAAAATTCGTCCGGCTGCATTAAGCTTGATTTTCCGGTGTTCCCTATCGAACAGTGCGACTCCCAAATCCTCTTCAAGCCGGGATATGGTTTTACTGAGGGATGGCTGAGCAATCTGAAGTTGTTCCGCAGCCTTCGTCATATGTTCCAGCCGTGCTACGGTTTGAAAGTACTGGAGCTGTAATATTTCCATTTTCCCACTCTTTTCACATAGATTTAAATCTATTATTACATAATCAATTATGTATTATACAGTATCTAAAAAAGCCATTATGATGAAATAATCTCTTAGTTAGAAAGGGCAGGCTCAAATAATGAAAGGTTTACAACTTGTATTTCAAGATATAAAAGCAATGTGGAAACATAAACACGGGAGAATCGCCTTGATTTTCCTTTTGGTCGTTCCATTGATTTACTCAGGTTTCTTCTTGGCAGGATATTGGAACCCTTATGGAAAGTTGGATCAGCTCCCTGTGGCAGTGGTCAATCTCGATAATGGTTCAAAAATGGACGATAAGCCAGTCGAGGCTGGAGAGGATTTCGTTGAACAATTGAAAAAGCAGAAAGAATTGGATTTTCACTTTGTCACGGCAAAGGAGGCAAATACGGGTCTTAAGGAAGGGACCTATTATATGGTAGTCACGATTCCGGAAGATTTTTCGCAAAATGTCACGACTTTAATGGATAAAAAACCGGAAACGGCTAAACTTTTGTATACTGTCAATCCAGGTAAGAACTTCGTTGCCTCACAGATCAGCTCCACTGCTGTTGAAAAAATGACGGCAAAAATCAACGCAAGCATCACGAAAGTCTATTCTAAAGGCATCCTTTCGAAGTTCCAGGACGTTTCTAACGGCTTGGCGGAAGCCGGGGATGGAGCGGAAACACTTCATCAAGGAACGGCCGATGCGAAAAGCGGCAGTGAGAAATTGAATGATGGCATCCATGATTTGAATGATGGCGCTCAGAAGCTGCATACAGGAAGCAACAAGCTCTTGGATGGACAAGAAGCCCTAACGGATGGTGCGAAAGGATTAACAACAGGTTCCCACAACTTGCATTCTGGCATGAAGCAGCTATCTGATGCACATGACTCATTGGAAAATGGGATGAATGAAGTAAGTAAGGGTGTTGAGAACTGGTCAGCCGGAAATGCAAAATTGATGCAAGGGCAAGAACAGGCTGCCGATACAGCGAATACTCTAGAAAAACAATTGGATGCCTATATGAAAAGTCATCCTGATGCAATAAAGGATCCAGACTTCAAGCAAATCATTGCCCTATCGGAAGGTTTATCCAAAACAGCCGCCACATTACATGCCAATCAAAAGCAATTGGGCGAAGGTGCTGCCAAAGTGGCTGATGGACAAGCAACCGTTCAAACCGGGATGAATGCCTTTGGTGATAAAATGGCACAAGCTACCTCGGGTGCCGAGCAATTAAACGAGGGTTCTGAAGAAATGGCAAATGGATTATTTAAATGGAAAAATGGTTTCTCCGCTTTACATTCCGGAATCGATTCGCTAGCCGGCGGAAGCAGCCGGCTAGCCAGTGGATCGACGGAGCTTCAAGACGGACTGGCTTCACTGGAAACGGGTTCAAGCAAATTATCCACCAAGCTTAATGAAGCCGCCGATAAAACGGCCAGTCTTCAGTACGACGATTCGACAACTTCGATGTTCTCTGAGCCCGTACAATTGGTCCAATCCAATTTATCTGAAGTACCTAACTACGGAACCGGGATTGCTCCTTATTTTCTGTCATTGGCCTTTTATGTAGGCGGCATCATGGCTTCCAATATCTTGCCGCTTGGCCGCAGGCAGAATCTTAAGGTTACCGGAACCGTTCATTTCACGAATAAATTAATGCTCGTATATGTAATTGGCTTGATACAGGCACTTCTAGTGGATGCAGTCGTCCTTCTTGGATTCCATTTACACGTGGCCAGTGTCCCTGTATTCATTCTATCAAGCATCATCGTTTCATTTACCTTCATGACATTCATTCTTATGTTGGTGACCGTATTCGGAGTGGTGGGCAAATTCGCAGCCGTGACCCTTCTCGTGTTCCAATTGGCGACTTGCGGCGGAACATTCCCAGGCGAACTGGGCATGTCATTATTGACGAAAATCGGTCAATTTTTACCTATGGCCCACTCATTAAAGGAACTTCAAGAGGTCATCTCATTAGGCGGCTGGGAAAACTTGCAAACGCAGATTTGGATCTTACTTGCCTATCTCGTTTCGGCAGCGATCATTGGCTGGATCGCCAGTCATATCCAGCATGCAAAAGCAGCTTCAGAGGAAGTGACATCTTGATGTAAATAAGCGCAGTGCAAATGGCACTGCGCTTATTTTATATACAAGTGAAAATCACATGGGTAAAACATACTGATTAAGTCGGCTGAACTTAAAGAAGGCTGTTTCCGCATACTTTTTTGCTATTTACCAAGTAAAGCGGTGTGGTTGATTTTCCCCTCCAGATGCTCGCTTTCCGCGGGGCGGGCGGTGAGCCTCCTCGGCGTAAACGCCTGTGGGGTCTCACCTGTCCCGCTGCTCCATCAGGAGTCTCGCACTTGCGCTACAATCAACCTTAAATCGTTTAGTTTTTAAAAACAACTATCTTTACGAAAAGAGCCAAAAAGAAAAAGCCCCATGCTGCCTGAACGATTAAGGCGGCATAGGGCTTTATTGTTTCCTTTAAGCGGTTTGATCTTTTTTCACAGCTGGTTTTTCTTCAGCCGGCCATGCGCGCTTAATGAATAACGCCAGAATCAGCGCCACACCGGCAATGAAGGTAGATACAAAGAAGGAGAAGTTAATTCCATCCAGCATTGCCTGCATCCCGATTTGGGCTTTCATTTGGCCCATCATCTCAGCGGTGGGCTGGCTTGTTAATTTGCTCATCGCTTTCGTCATTAAATCTTCGGCAGTAGAAGCTGCACGGTTAGACATGACCGTAACGAGCAATGCCGTACCGACCGCACCGGAAATTTGGTTCAGTGTGTTATTCATGGCTGTACCGTGCGGGTTCATGCGGGCTGGCAGCGAGTTCAAACCATTTGTCATGATCGGCATCATGGACATTGACATCCCGAAGGAACGAACGGAAAACAGGATTACAATTTCTGTATACGTAGTTTCCATTGATAATTTACTTAGCAAATACGTAGTTACCACGGTGATGAGCAAACCGATTGAAGCAAGGATGCGGGCACCGAATTTATCGAAAAGCTTACCGGTAACCGGTGACATGAGGGCCATTAATAACGCACCTGGAAGCATCAGTAATCCAGAATCGAATGGTGAAATGCCACGTACTGTTTGTGTGTACATCGGAATTAAGATCATCCCCGAGAACATCGCCATGTTCAGTACGATTGAGATCGTTGCGGATAAAGCGAACATCGGGTGCTTGAAGATCTTGAACTCAAGCATTGGTGTTTCCATTTTAAGCTGGCGTGTTATGAAAAGGATCAGGGAGATGGTACCGACTACCAGTGTTCCGTATACCCACGGGCTGTCCCAGCCTTTGCTGCCTGCCGAACTGAATCCGTAAAGCAAACCGCCGAAGCCTAAGCTTGAAAGGATGACCGATATTTTATCAATTGAGATATCGACTTTTTCCTTTTTGTCTTTAAGTTTAAAGAAGCCGAAAATAAGCACTAATAAAGCTAGCGGAGTAATGAAATGGAATAGCATTCTCCAATCATAATGTTCGATGATCCAGCCTGAAAGCGTCGGCCCGATTGCCGGGGCAAACATCATGACCAAACCGAATAATCCCATTGCCGAGCCCCGTTTTTCAACAGGGAAAGAAGTTAATAGTACGTTCATCAATAACGGCATCATGATTGCCGAACCGGCAGCCTGAACCATACGTGCGCTCAATAATAGCGGGAATACATGCGCTACACCTGCCACGATTGTCCCGATTGAGAATAGGAGCATGGCTGTCAGGAACAGATTGCGCACCGAATATTTTCTTATTAAGAAGGCAGTTGTCGGAATCATGATTCCGTTCACGAGCATATAGCCCGTTGTCAGCCATTGGACTGTGGAAGTCTCGATTCCCAGGTCTATTTGGATTGATGGCAGTGCAATATTTAAAAGGGTTGAATTCAGTATCGATATGAACGCACCGACCATCAGTATGGCCAAAATGCCATACGAACCCTTTTTCTCATTTATTTGTGCAGTACTCACTTTTTATCTATTCCTCCATTCAAACTATTGGTTCATTTTATTAGACATGCGGTATATTCCAATCTCACAAAATCAATAATATACCCCTAGTTCATTTTTTGCAATAAAAATTTACTGGTTTAAATAAGGGTTTGTGCTGTGATGAAAAATAGAGTACGATTATTTTTATACAAGCAGTATAATGAAAATTAGGTGATATGATGAATAACCGAAGGCAGAATGTCATCGATACGGCTCATAAGCTGTTTATTGACAAAGGCTACCAAGCCACGTCCATCCAGGACATTTTAGATGGCAGCGGTATATCAAAAGGTACATTCTATAATTATTTCCCTTCGAAGGGTGAATTATTTATAGCCATTTTCCGTTCCTTCTATACAAAGATTCGCCATGACAGGGAAAAACTGTTGATTGGTCAAGATTCAGCCGATATTGAAATTTTCATCCGGCAGCTTGATATGCAGATGATGGTGAACAAGCAGAGCAAATTGCTTATCCTTATCGAAGAAGTCCGTGTTTCCAACGATGAAGAATTAAAACAATTCATCAATAATACGGTATTGTTTAACTTACGCTGGATATATAATCGTTTTATCGATATATTCGGGGAAAGCAAAAAACCCTATCTTTTAGATAGCGTCATCATCTTTCATTCGATGATGACCCACATGAATCATTTTAGCTATCGGGCAAACCCCGCCGGTACACCGGACATACAAATTATCCGCTATTGCATGAACCGCATTGTCCGCTTAGTCAATGAAGTGGCTGAAAGCGGGGAACAGATCATCGATCCGGAACTAATGGATAAGTGGTTTCCAAAGTTTACAAACAACCTTGATCCTTGCCATAATGATTTGCTTCAATCCACCACGGAATTGAAAAAAGCGATAAACAAAGCTTTGCCATGCGATGAAGATCGAACAAGAGCCATTGAATTGATCGACTTTATCCAAGATGAGCTGATGCAGTCCGACAAGCCGCGAAAATTCTTGATAGAAAGTTTGCTGCTCACTTTGAAAACTGGATATGCATCAAAGGTCCAAGCAAACATTGAGACTTTTGAAGAAAGCATCAATTCTTGCTTGAGCCTATGAAGATTGGAGATACACGCACCTGCCGAAAACGGCAGGTGTTTTTTTATGGCTTTTTGAATTGCCCTGTTTCCGCATACTTTGTTGCTATTTACCAAGTAGTGAGGTGTGGTTGATTTCCCCTCCAGATGCTCGCTTTCCGCGGGGCGGGCGGTGAGCTCACCTGTCCCGCTGCTCCCGCAGGAGTCTCGCACTTGCGCTCCAATCAACGTTAAATCGTTTCGTTTTAAAAACAACAATCTTTACGAAAAGAGCCTAAAAAAAGAGTTGGTTTTATAAAAGTGACCTATGGAAACACTATCATTATCATCATAAAGGGAGGTCTATCTACTTGAGTGCGAAAGAGAATGCTTTGTCCATACTGGCTCTGGGCGGAGTGAATGAAATCGGTAAAAACATGTACGTGGTTCAATATGCTAACGATCTCGTCATCATTGATTGTGGGGCTAAGTTTCCTGATGAAAGTTTATTAGGAGTCGATTTGATCATTCCCGATATTTCCTTTCTTCAGGAAAATAAGGAGAAGATCCGCGCTTTAATTGTGACTCATGGGCATGAAGACCATATTGGCGGGATCCCTTATTTCCTGAAAAAATTGAATGTACCCATTTATGCCACACGTTTAACACTTGGTTTGATTGAATTGAAATTAAAAGAACATAGCCTTTTGGCTGATACGGAATTAATCCAGATCGATTCGGATTCAAGGTTGGAATTCGGGGAGATGGTTCTGGACTTTTTCAAAACGAATCATAGTATACCCGATTGCCTTGGAGTCACCATGCATACGCCTGAAGGCACGGTCGTTCATACAGGGGACTTTAAGTTTGACTTGACTCCCATGAATGATCAGTATCCCGATATCCATAAAATGGCCAAAATCGGGAGTGAAGGTGTACTGGTTTTATTATCTGAAAGCACGAACGCAGAACGTCCCGGCTCAAGCCCCTCTGAGCATCTGGTTGGCAGCCATATTGAAGAAGCCTTCATGCAGGCAAAACGGAAAGTCATTCTTTCGACCTTCGCTTCAAATGTCAATCGCGTTCAACAAGTTGTGAACGCTGCACAGAAGACAAACCGGAAACTCGCCCTGATTGGACGAAGCATGGTGAACGTCGTATCCGTTGCCATTGAACGCGGCTACCTCGAGGTACCTGATGGGATGCTTATCCAACCGCAAGAAGTGGATAAATATGCTCCTGAAAGGGTCGCGGTTTTATGTACAGGAAGTCAAGGAGAGCCATTTGCTGCACTTTCCCGGCTTTCCAGTTCGAATTATCGGGATATGAGTATATTGCCTGATGATACAGTGATTCTTGCCTCCACTCCAATACCCGGAAATGAACGGGATGTTTCACGCATCATCGACAACCTGTTTCAACTTGGCGCCAAAGTCATTTACGGTTCTGGGACAGTAACGGGCATGCATGTTTCCGGACATGCCTATCAGGAAGAATTAAAGCTCATGCTTACCCTGATGAAACCGAAGTATTTCATACCGATTCACGGTGAGTATCGGATGTTGCACCAGCATCGATTGCTAGCTGAGTCTGTCGGGGTGGAGAAGGACCACACTTTCATCATCAATAACGGCGATGTGGTGGATATTGAAAACTCCGTTGCCCGTCAAACGAGAAAGGTCATTGCAGGCAATACCTTTGTTGATGGAGTTGGCGTTGGTGATGTTGGGGAAATCGTTCTGCGGGACCGTAAGCATCTTTCCGAAGATGGAATGCTCGTGATCGTCATAACACTAAGCAAGACGGAAAGAAAAATAGTATCGGGTCCCGATACCATTTCCCGGGGATTTGTTTATGTTCAAAATTCCGAGGACCTCCTTAGGCATGTGAACCGTCTTGTCACGAAAACGGTCAACGACTTACAAAGTGAAAAAATATACCGCTGGAACGTCATCAAGCAAACCATAAAGAAGGAACTGGGGCAATACCTCTATACTCAAACTAAGAAAAAACCAATGATCCTTCCGATCATCATTGAGGTTTAGCGCCAAATCGAAAGCACACAAAAAGGAACTCGATTCGAGTTCCTTTTTTTCAATCGAGCCCTGATTTACCCGCTTTTGCGGCCATCGCCTTATTCTTATTCCAAACCTTGAACTTCATGAAAACGGCGGCAAGACCGATGATCACGATGAATAAAAGGCTGATGAAGAACCCTGGACGTATCTCTTTTTCAAGCAGGGTGCCACTTACGGCGGCCAAAATTAACAGAAGCCCGAAAACGGCCGTAATCTTACTCCAAATCTTATTTTCCAAGATTTTAAAAGAAGAGAGAATGATGAATGCCCAGTTATACAAAAGTAATATCCCAGCTGATGTCGTAATGTATTCATAAATCTTGCCTGGCAGGAGCAAGGCAGTGATGATTGATCCTAAAAGTCCCAAGGCTCCAAGACCGAGTGAGGGCAGTGGAAGATCCTTGAATTTCTTGATCTTTTGCATGAATAATGCGGGTGCATTCCCATCATCGGAGAGGGTTACCAATAGATTGGTTACACCAAATAGTGAAGCGGTCATCGTCGAGAAACCGGCAATGATGATCGCACCGTTAAAAACGTGCGGGAAAAATGCCAGGTGATAACTGTCCAATGCCGAAACGAATGGGCTTTCTTTTTCACTGAATGCCCCTAATGAAATCATGGTTACGGCTAACCCCAATGAAATCACATATATGATGGTAAGAACAAAGAGCATGATAGTCCCTGCCTTAGGCGCATCTTCCTTCTTTTTAAGCTGCATCGCCATCAGTCCAATGACCTCAATTCCGCCAAATGCATAAAAGGCATAGATAAGCGATGTCCAAAACCCTTTTAGCCCTTTTGGAAATAATTCATTGAACTTATTCGGAAATGAGGGCGGTTTCCCTCCATCAAGACCAAACCAGCCGAAAACGGCACATATTGCAATAATGATAAACATGACGATCGCTGCCGTCTTAATTATCGCAAGTATGTTTTCCACTCTGTCGAACCCTTTTGTTCCCAGCAATACCACCACGATCGAAACAATGGCAAAACCGGATGCAAATAGCCACAGCGGGACCTTCGGAAACCAAAATTGTGATAATAACGAAAGCGCAGTAAGCTGGCTTCCCATGATCAATATATTGGAGGACCAATAATTCCAGCCACAGCTAAAGCCAGCCCATCGTCCAAATGCTTTATTGGCATAATAACAAAAAGAACCCTCTTGAGGATCGGCAGCCGTCATCTTAGCTAGCAGATTATAAACGATGTAAGTACCTAGTGCAGCCAATATAAATGAAAATACAATGGATGGCCCAGTCGTTTTAATCCCTATGGCCGAACCGAGGAAATACCCTGTCCCGATCGTACAGCCAACACCGACCAATGATAACTGCCACCATTTCATATCGCCTTGTTGTGCACCAGATTCTGCGGAATTTTGAGCAGCCTTCCCTTTAGCTGAACGGCAATTGGCTTTTGTTGTCATAGCATTACCCCCTTCCATCATTCATAGTGTTGTTAATGCCACAATGAATTATGTAAGGAAGAAATTTACCAAATGGTTAATCAAGTATTCGAATAAGAATTGAAGCACTGTGATACGACGGCTGAAATGCCTTGATAAGCGCCGATAAAGATAAGCCAGGGATGATGGAAATAGCCATTAAGCTTTTTTCATTTAGGTTCTTTTCGTAAAGATTGTTGTTTTTAAAAACTAAAACGTTGATTGGAGCGCAAGTGCGAGACTCCTGCGGGAGCAGCGGGACCTTGGTAAATAGCAACAAAGTATGTGAAAACAGCCTTCATAAAAACCTGCAAAATCCAATGCAGCTACAAAAAGACCAAGAAAAATCATCCAGCTATAGATGAAAAGTACAAAAAAAGCCGTTGGAAAGACCGGCTTTTTCGGAGAAATTATTAGGAGGCAGCAGCTTCTTTTTTGTCTGAACTAATGAATTTCCAAACAATCAGGACGATTCCTATACCAATGATTCCTGTAATGATATAGCTCAAATTGAGATGATTTTTCATGACAAGGGACATGACCGGAGGGCCTGCCGCAACTCCGATGAACCTAGATGACATGTAGAAAGAGGTTATCGTCCCACGCTGTTCCTTTTTTATATTTTGAGTGATGATTGCGTCTAGTGTCGGCAATAACGCACCAATTGCTATGCCCGCCAAACTTGTTACGAGTAATAATAGGAAAACTTTATTTTTTGTAAAACCGACAAATACAAGGCTGATTGAAAGGACAATCAAACTAATCATGATGATCTTTTTCATGATTGGCAATTCGCCCTTGATTTTCTTCCCGGCAACATAAGAAGACACACAAAGGAAAAATAGCGGGATCGCTATCACTAAACCTTTTTTGATTCCATGCAAATCATGGATTTTTTCCAAATTATCAGACAAAAAGAAAAGAACACCGAATAAAACCAACATGACAAATACACCAATCAGGAAAACTGTATATAACCATTTTCCTTCCTGTTTGAATATTTTTTTCGTATCATTCCAAAATTCATTGAATTTCTTCGGATCATCCTTTTCCTTTGGTACCTTTATAAAGAAAAAGACCAAGACAATAGATATTAAACTGAAGAATGAAATCGAGAAGAATGGTAAAAACCAGATAAATGCAGCAAACAGGGAACCCAATATTGGACTAAGCACTTTCCCAAATGTATTCGAGGTTTCTATGATACCCAGACAAGCACTCGTTTTTTCATCATCATCCTTGTATAAATCCCCCACAAGAGGCAAAATGATGGGCGAGGCACCAGACGCCCCAATCCCCTGCAATACCCTCCCAATGATGATCCATGTATAGGGATTTTCCATTTTCCATGATGCATAACCTGCGACCAAGCCACCAATGAGGGCTAGGATCAGACTTGGCAGGATCACCATCTTCCGTCCGAATCGATCTGATAAATAACCTGCTATGGGAATTAAAAAAATGGATGCAACGGAATAGCTTGTTATCACCATGCTTGATTGAAATGAAGATATCCCCACCTTATCCTCGAAAATGGGCAAAACCGGAATAAGCATTGAATTTCCAAGCGTCATCACCAATGGAATCGATGCCATACTGATCAGGCACCACACGCTTACATCTTTACTTTGCTTCTCATGACCCTCCATACTTACACTCCTCATCCATTATAAAAGCCACTAATTGCATAAAAGGTAACCATTCGTGAAATCAATATGTGTTTTGCATCATTTTTTAGATGTCTTAAATTATTATGTTATAGCTTTGAAAGATTTATTCAGTAGCGCATTAACCAAAATTACCCCTTTTGACCTTTAAAACAAAAAAAACTACTGTATAACAATGGCTTTCTCTTTTTTCACAATGACTGGTAAGCGCAAACCGGACCATGATTCACCATGTCCACACTAAAAGGGCTAAAAAGGTGGTACAAGTCCAATTGTTTGAATACATTCAAATAAGCGAAGATGTATTAAACGATGAGGTGATGAATTGGGCGTTTTTTTCAGCTATATATTATTAGGTTTATCACTGGCGGCTCCTATCGGTCCCATAAACGCTGCTCAATTGGACAAAGGAATCAAAAAGGGTTTTTGGCATGCCTGGATTTTTGGATGGGGTGCCATTTTAGCAGATCTTGTTTTTATAGCCCTCGTCTTTTTCGGTGTCGTCCACTTTTTGGACAACTCCTTCATGAAGACATTTTTATGGCTTTTTGGATTTTTCGTCCTGACCTATACCGGGATCGAAAGTCTGCTAAGTGCAGGCAAGATTGAAGTGAATGCACGAAAAGCGAAAGACTCCCTTTTTTCTTCATTTCTGACAGGCTTCATCATGTCCCTTTCGAATCCTTTATCCATTTTGTTTTGGCTGGGCATTTATGGATCCATTCTCGCAAACTCCGCATCAAAATATGATATGGATCATTTACTTTTTTACAGTTCAGGGATCCTTGTCGGCCTCTTGATCTGGGATTTCGCAATGGCCATCATCGCCAGCACTTTCAGACGCTTTTTATCCAAACCCATTCTAATAGGCATCTCGATCATTTCGGGTATATCCCTTATAGGGATTGGCATTTACTTTGCCATCCAAGCAGCCAAGGTTTTATTTACATAAGCATTTACTGGAAGAGTTCGTATAGAAAAGACAGCCGATTTATTCGGCTGTCTTTTTTTATCCAAACCTAATCCAAGGGACATATACTCGTGAATTATGTGCATTTACTCGTGAGTTTTGTGCATTTACTCGTGAGTTTTGTGCATTTACTCGTGAGTTTCGCGCATTTACTCGTGAGTTCCGGATTAAGCTGCTTTTTTTGTTAGATGCTGCGTTCTTTTATTTGCTGGACCATTTTCTTGATGAACGTTTCTATTGCGACATTTTCAACCTCTTGTTCCCCGTATTTCCGGACATTCACTTCATTTTCTTTCTCTTCTTTATCTCCAAGAACCAGCATATATGGGATTTTCCCCATCTGTGCTTCCCTGACTTTATATCCGAGCTTTTCATTCCGATCATCAATTTTCACTCTTATGCCTTGATTCTTCATTTCTTTTTGAACCTTTAAACAATAATTCAAATGAACTTGTGAGACAGGGATGATCTGTACTTGCACCGGGGCGAGCCATACTGGAAAAGCACCTGCAAAGTGTTCTATCAGGATTCCGAAAAAGCGATCGATCGATCCAAAAATGGCACGATGAATGACGACTGGACGAACTTTTTCATTATTTTCATCGATGTAAGTTAGATCAAATTTGTCGGGCATTTGAAAATCAAGTTGGATTGTTGCACATTGATGGCTTCGTTTTAAAGCATCTTTAATATGAAAATCAATTTTCGGTCCATAAAATGCCCCGTCCCCTTCATTTACTTGATATTGTATCCCGATGCTTTCCAGAACATTTTTCAAGGCTGTTTCAGAAGCTTCCCAAAGGGAATCATCACCCATTGAATCCTCTGGGCGCGTCGAGAGCTCCACGGAATACTCGAATCCAAAAGTGCGGTACACCTTATCGATCAGATGAAACACTTGTTTAATTTCACTTTCGATTTGATCCTGCCGAACAAAGATGTGGGCATCATCCTGACAAAATGTACGGACACGCAGCATCCCGTTCAATGCCCCGCTATATTCATGACGGTGGACTTGACCGAATTCGGCCATCCGAATGGGTAAATCCCTGTAAGAATAAAGACTGTTTTTAAAAATGAGCATATGACCCGGACAGTTCATTGGCTTCATCGCGAATTTTGTTTGATCCACCTCAGTGAAGTACATATTCTCATGGTAATGATCCCAGTGACCCGATTGTTCCCATAACCGCTGGTTCATCATGAAAGGAGTCCGAACTTCGTCGTAATCAGCTTCAGTCTGAAGCTCCCGCGAGAATTTCTCCAATTCATTTCTAACAATTTGCCCTTTCGGTAAATAAAACGGCATTCCAGGGGCTTCCTCCGAAAACATGAATAGTTCCAACTGCTTTCCTAATTTACGGTGATTGCGCTTGGCCGCTTCTTCCAGGAATTCAAAGTGTTCCTGTAGATCCTTTTTCTTTCGGAATGCCACGCCATATACCCTTTGAAGAACTTCATTTTGATTGTCTCCCCGCCAATAGGCACCAGATACACGAGTCAATTTGAACGATTTTACAATTGATGTGGATGGAAGGTGCGGCCCTCTGCAAAGATCGACAAATTCCCCCTGTTGATAGATCGTTAATTTTTCACCATTAGGGATGCTCTTTGCAATATCCAACTTGAATGACTCCCCTCTGCCCTCGAATAACTTCACAGCTTCTTCATAAGTCACTTCGACCCTTTTTATTTCCAGATTTTCACTTATGATATGTTCCATCTCTTTTTCAATAGCTTGTAGATCTTCTGGACTCAAAGGATGGTCTAACTTAAAATCATAGTAAAAACCATCTTCCACAACTGGCCCCATTCCTAATTCCACATTTCGGTACAATCTTTTCACTGCCTGTGCCAAAACATGCGCTGCTGTATGTCGTAATACTTGTAATCCTTCATCCGAATCCAGAGTCAAGATCGACAATTCGGCATCCTCATTCAGCTTGTGACATAGATCAACCAGTTGCTTATCCAGTTTTCCTGCCACTGCCTTTTTCCTTAAACTTGAACTGATGGACCCTGCCACACCTTCCACTGTCATCCCAAGCGGATATTCCTTTTGCTGCCCATCCGGGAATTGAACTTTAATCATTTTTTCACCCATCACATAAACACCCCTTTTTAAGTAATAAAAAACGCACTCATCCCTAAGTAAGGGACGAGTGCGTTTATACCCGTGATTCCACCCAATTTCCCATGAGCAAGTAACACTCATGGCTCTGGAGCTTGTAACGCAGCTTAGACGTTATCAGTTACTCTTGTTCACCGATATAGCTCAAAGGCGGTAAATCAGTTTCCTAAGCCAGGAAGTTCGCAGCTGCCCTTCCCTCTCTGTAGACCGTAAAAATGATTCATGTCCTTATCATGGCACTAATTATAATAATAAAAAAACGCACCCATCCCTAAGTAAGGGACGAGTGCGTTTTACCCGTGGTTCCACCCAATTTCCCATGAGCAAGTAACACTCATGGCTCTGGAGCTTGTAACGCAGCTTAGACGATATCAGTTACTCTTGTTCACCGATATAGCTCAAAGGCGGTAAATCAATTTCCTAAGCCAGGAAGTTCGCAGATGCCCTTCCCTCTCTGTAGACCGTAAAAATGATTCATGTCCTTATCATGGCACTAATTATAATAATAAAAAACGCACCCATCCCTAAGTAAGGGACGAGTGCGTTTATACCCGTGATTCCACCCAATTTCCCATAAGCAAGTAACACTCATGGCTCTGGAGCTTGTAACGCAGCTTAGACGATATCAGTTACTCTTGTTCACCGATATAACTCAAAGGCGGTAAATCAGTTTCCTAAGCCAGGAAGTTTGCAGCTAACCCTTCCCTCTCTGTAGACCGTAAAAATGATTCATGTCCTTATCAATGCTTCTAAAATGTAATGGATTTTTATATTGTTATATATATTACAATATATTCCCATAAGTGACAACCTCAATTTTATAATTCTCAGATTCTTGACCTGGATGAAAAATTAATCAAAATGAAAAACCCGTTCGCCATGACGGTTTTTTTGATTGATTCAATCTTCATCGGCTATCGTTAGACTTGAATTCTTTATTCTAAGCCATAGCGTAAGTCCAGTGATCCAGAGAATTAGCGCGCATCCAAAGCCGAGCAAAGATAACGGTGCAAGGATTTGATGCTCCCCAAACATGACAGTGTCTGGCAAAATAATCAATGTGATAAGCGCCAATAAACAGAGAAGCACTCCTGTTGCATAGTAAACCTTGATTTGGAAAAGTGACGCCAAAGGTAAAAAATGAATCCCTACAATAATGGCGATGACCCCTGGTATAAGCTCGGTCTGATTGATCAAGTTACAGATGACAATGGCAATCCCAATCAGCAAACCTTCGGCAATGAAGACCATATTAAACAAAAATCCGATACGCTTCAGACGCCTAGCCCCATTTTCTGAAACTTGATTGGACATTTTTTGTGATGCATGAATTAATGAAATGCCGCCGATAACCATTATGATTCCCACGAAGATGGCTGCGAGTTCCACGTAGGGAAACCCCCACCCCTGCAATCCCATTACACCTGTACCTGCCCACAGTGTACCGAAGACCGCCATGAAAATGACTCCAATTCCAGAACCGCGATACGCCTCTTTCATTCTCAGTTTCCTTTCATCCACAGTAATAAAAGTACATAGAATAATAGTATTGCTTACCCTCCCCAATTATTCAGCTATAAAAACTGATTCATTGCAAAAATTACCATGTTGTGAATTTTAATGGATAATTGCCGCTTTCGTCGATATAACTGGATTTTCGGAGATATATTCCTATTTTCGGAGATATAATCTTGTTTTCGGAGATATAATTCTACTTCCGTTAGATATCGTCTAATTAGTGTTCATAAAAAAACCTGAGTCCCAAAGGGATTTCAGGTTTTTATCTATTCATATCAAGCCACATCTGATTTATCAAATTGACAATCTTTTAATGATATTAATTTGGTCTTGTGATAAATCTTGTATCCTGACCAGATCGCCAGGAATATCGGTAATCCGATATAGGAGACAGCGACGCCATACCAGTCGATGCTGCCGCTTAGGAATGCTTGATAATTCTGCCCGGCAATGACTCCCATGCAAAGGACGAATGATAGGATCGGACCGAGTGGAAACCATTTTGCTTTATATTTCAATTCGTTCAGGTCACCACCCTGTGCAACATAGGCAAGTCTAAAGCGATAATGGCTGATGGCGATTCCAATCCAGGCGATGAAGCCGGTTAGCCCGGATGCATTCAATAGCCATGTAAATACATGGTCCCCAAAAATGGAGGTCAAGAAGGCGAGCCCACCAATTAATGTCGTTAGAATCAAAGCATTCATCGGGATTCCCCTGCGATTGACTTTGGCGAGGAATTGGGGAGCTTGTTTATCTTTCGCCATCGACCATAACATCCGCGTTGATGCATATAGTCCAGAGTTCCCTGCGGATAGTAAGGAAGTCAACACGACTGCATTCATGACGGATGCCGCGAATGCAAGTCCTGCCCGTTCAAAGACAAGTGTGAAAGGGCTTACAGAAATGTTTTCGACGTCCCCGTTCAGCAAACTTGGACTTGTATACGGAATCAAGAGGCCGAGTATCAGGATGGCTCCGATGTAAAATAATAGGATGCGCCAAAATACTTGGCGGATCGCATTCGGAACATTTTTTTCGGGATTCTCACTTTCCCCGGCAGCAATCCCAACCAGCTCCGTGCCTTGAAAAGAAAATCCCGCGATAAGAAAGATTGAGATGATCGATAAAAATCCTCCCTTGAATGGTGCCTCGTCCATGGTGAAGTTTTCAAATCCAATCACCTTTCCGCCAAAAACCCCAAATATGGTCAATAAACCAATAATGATGAAACAAATGATGGCAATGACTTTTATTAAGGCAAACCAATATTCAGATTCACCATAGCTTTTAATGGATAGGGCGTTGAGGGTGAAGACGATTCCAAGAAATAATCCACTCCATATAAGGCTGGGTACATCAGGGAGCCAGAATTTCATGATGATGGCTGCAGCAGCTATTTCCACGGCAAGGGTGACAGCCCAGTTAAACCAATAATTCCAGCCAAGTGCAAAGCCGAATGCGGGATCAACAAAGCGTGTGGCATAGGTGGAAAATGATCCCGACACAGGCATATATGTCGCCATTTCCCCTAAGCTCGTCATAAGGAAATACACCATGATTCCAATGCAGGCATAGGCAACAAGGGCACCGCCGGGCCCTGCGCTCTGGATGGTTGCCCCGCTTGCCAGGAATAATCCGGTTCCTATTGAACCTCCAATGGCAATCATGGTCATATGCCTTGCTTTCAGTTTCCTTTTAACTGTCGGTTCTTGATTATCAATGAGATTCATGTCCATATGGTTCCTACCTCATTTTCTTTTAAAGTTAAAAGTTCAAGAAATATAAGAGTTTTTAACAACCGCTTTGTGAAAGTCTTAATAGTTCGCTTCACTTGCTGGGATCCTATTCAGTTTAATTGCCATTGCCTGGTATCGTCTCCCTATTCCCGGTCTGGGTGACTCCATCCTGCTCAGGCTCCATTCCACACCATTGAATTAATGTTAGGGCAATGATTTCGGCCGTGGAGAACACGTTGTCGAGCAGGATGTATTCATTTGGATAGTGTGCAACCTCGGTTACTCCTGGTCCGAAAACGATTGCAGGCGTTTCACCGACATGTGTCAGCAATCCCCCATCCGTTCCCCAAGGGGAGGCCTCAATGACAGGGTCCTGCCCGGCCACTTGCCGATATTGATGAACAAGCGCATTCATCAGTTCATGCTCTACATCAATTGCTCCTGGAACCCAGCGTGCCCCGAACCACTCCAATACGGGCGGGTTTTCCTTGAACCATTGGTCCACTTCCACCAGCTGCAATAACCAGGACGCCATTTCATCCTTCGCCTGCTCCATCGTTTCCTCCGGCGCAACGCCCATCCTTCCTTCGATTTTCACAAGGTCAGGGACGGATGACGGCCAATTGCCGCCTTCAATGACACCTAGATTGATAGGTATCGGAATAGGCGTGTTCTGATAAAGCGGATCACTGACACGTGCATTTCGCTTTTCTTCCAAGGCACGAATATGATTGATGACGGTCATGCTTTTTTCTATCGCACTAACGCCTTCATATCTTGTTCCGCCATGGGCTGACCGTCCTTTGACATGGATTCGGAACCACATCGAACCCTGCTGTTTCGGGAAGATCCTCATATTCGTCGGTTCAGGGATCAGGGCGGCATCTGCTTTATATCCCCTCAGGACGGCTGCCAGTGTTCCGGCCCCGCCGCTTTCTTCTTCAATCACACTTTGAAAAATGACATCTCCTTTTAATTGGATGCCACTTTCCTTCAATGCCTGCATCGCAAGGATCAGCGATACATTTCCACCCTTCATATCGGTTACACCCCGACCAAACATTCTTCCATTTTTAATCGCTCCACTATATGGATCGTCGTCCCACTGATCCCGGTCACCATCCGGAACCACATCGATGTGTCCGTTCAATATGATGGAACGTCCGCCGCCAGTCCCTTTCATGATACCTACCACATTGGGGCTGTTGGAAAATTCACTGCGCGGAGAATAGAAATAAGAATGCTTTTTCAGCTCGCTGCCGTCCGGTTCCCAACTATCGATTTGCAAACCCATTTCCTGCAGCTTTTGGGCGACGATGGCCTGTGCCCCTGCTTCATTTCCTTGCGTACTTGGAGCTTGTACCATTTTTTGCAGTAGGTTTGTTCCTTCTTCCCGATGATCCTTGATCCATTGGTTTATCCGTTTTTTAATATCCGGCACATTTATCCCTCCTTAATCTTGAATGCATATTATCGACTTATTCAATCGTGTTGACGGCAGCATGGATTTTCAATGTCGCCTCTGTATTCCTTATCACATCATCGACGGTATATGGCGCCATGACTTCCTTCAGCACCAATCCCTCTTCTGTAACTTCCATGACAGCCATATCCGTAATGATTAAATCCACACTCTGCCTCGCCGTCAATGGGAGCGTACATGCCTTCAATATCTTCGATTCACCCTGCTTATTCACGTGATTCATCAGGACGATCACCTTTTTCGCTTTCTGGGCAAGCTCCATTGCCCCGCCCATACCCGGCACCCGCTTTCCTGGGACGATCCAATTCGCCAAATCCCCTTTTTCACTGACCTCCAGGGCTCCAAGGATGGTGATGTCGATGTATCCTTTCCTGATCATTCCAAAAGCTGTCGCACTGTCAAAATAGGAAGCTCCCATTACAGTGGTGATCGGGAACCCTCCTGCATTACAGAGGGCAGGATCTTCTTGCCCGGGATCAGGACTTGGCCCTGTACCGAGAACTCCATTTTCCGCATGGAACAGCACATGAATATCTTGAGGTATATGGTCGGCCACCAAGGTAGGGATGCCGATGCCTAAATTGACGATCAATCCGTCATGGATTTCCTTGGCGGCGCGTTTCGCGATGCGATTTCGTACATCTACTGCCATGCCCATTTCCAATTCACCCCTTTTGTCGGAATCACCATATCTACATAAATGCCCGGTGTAGCAATACATTCCGGATCCAATTCGCCTACAGGAACGATTTCCTCCACTTCCGCAATCGTGAATGTTCCTGCCATCGCCACTAGCGGATTGAAGTTACATGCAGTCTTATCGTACACTAAATTCCCCAGCGAATCTGCCTTTTTGGCATGGACGATGCTGACTTCAGCCGTCAAAGCGGTTTCCACCAAGTATTCTTTTCCTTCTATCACCATCTTGTCCTTGCCTTCTTCGGCTATCGTACCAATCCCGACATCGACAAAAATCCCGCCTAAGCCTACACCGCCAGCACGAATCCGTTCGGCTAATGTCCCTTGCGGTGAAAATTCCACCTGCAGCTTTCCTTCAGTCATGAGCCTGCCGGCATTAGGGTTTGAACCGATATGCGAGGCGATCACTTTCTTTGCCCTTTCAGCAGTCACAAGCCGCCCAATGCCGATGTCAGGGAATCCAGTATCATTGCCAATCAAGGTCAATTCCTTAACGCCCTTGTCAAGAATACCCTGTACGAGCGTCGGAGGAGTCCCCACTCCGCCAAACCCGCCATACATGAGTGTGCATCCATCGGAAATATGCTCCAATGCTTCTTCCATGGTCACAATTTTGTTTTTCTTCGTAATGACCTGCTTCATAACGTTCCTCCTAAATAGCCTGCATGTCCTCAATCAAACCTTCCGTGTGCAATTCTTGCTGCAACTCTTCGAGGGAAGCTTCCAGTATCTTGACGAGGGTATCGATTTCTTCATTAGTAATGATTAATGGCGGAGATATGATAACCGCATCGCCAGCGATTCCTTCAATCGCACCTGCAGCAGGATAGATCAACAGCCCCTTAGCAAAAGCCTTATTGACAAGCCTTGTAGTCAGGCCGATTTGCAAGTCGAATGGCGTTTTTGAAATCCGATTGGAGACAAACTCAAGCCCAAGGAGCAGCCCTTTCCCTCTTACATCACCAATGATGTCGAATTTTTCAGCCAATCCTTCCAGCCTCTTAAACAGATATTGACCTTTCTCTTCCGCTGCCTGAACCAGGCCATTTCGCTCAATGTAGGAAAGCACTTCCAATGAAACGGCTGCAGATAGAGGGTTTGCACTATATGTGTGTCCAGCCATGATTGATTTCGAACCTTTTAAAATGGGCTCCATGACACGGTCAGTAATCATCGTGGCTGCCATTGGTGTATAGCCGGCACTCATTCCTTTACCCAATGCGATGATATCCGGGGTGACTCCCCAGTGTTCCATTGCGAACATTTTTCCTGTTCGGCCGATTCCCGTCATTACCTCATCGGCGATAAAGAGAATGTCATAGGTTTCGCAGATCTCCTTAATCCTTTGATAGTAGCCATCCGGCGGTGTTACAGCACCAGCCGATGCCCCAATTATCGGTTCTGCGATGAAGGCTGCGATATTCTCGGAGCCGACCCTTTGAATAGCTGTCTCCAGTTCATCTGCACACTTAAGCTTGCATCCGGAAGTTTCATTATTATGAGGACAGCGATAGCAGTAGGGAGCAGATATGCTAGGGAAATCTTCCAATAGCGGCACAAAACGTTTTCTTCTTGGTACATGGCCTGACATCGATAATGCGCCCATCGTGATCCCGTGATAACTCGTCCACCTGGATATGATGCGATTTTTTCGCTCGAACCCTTTTTCTTGCCAATGTTGTATCGCGATCTTCATTGCCGTTTCGGTCGCTTCCGAGCCACTATTCACAAAAAATGACCAATTCAAATCCCCTGGAGCCAACTCACTCAGCTTTTTTGCCAAGGCCTCTGCGGCTCCACTCGTAAAATGAGACCTATATGCAAAGGAAACCTTGCGTGCCTGCTCCGTCATTGCCTCGACAACATCCAATACACCATGGCCTATACTTGCTGTGACCGCTCCTGATGAGCCGTCTATATACTGTTTTCCATCTATATCATAAAGGTAAATTCCATTCCCATGAGAGATAGTGGGATAATGTTGATCTAAAGTAGGTTTAATCAAATGATTCCGTTCCATTTCATCTCTCCTTTTTCACGTTCGTACACACTGCTCATTATCTATCAATCAATTAAGTTCTTAAAAGAAACCGATCTACCAACTAAAAGGTTCATCCTGAATCAGGATGGATTCGGTAGGGCAGCCTTCCATAGCATCTTGCATGTCATCATGCAGGATCTCAGGAACTTCGGCAATCCCCTGATTATCGTCCAAGATGACGAAAGCGATTCCTTGATCATCATAGTCATAAATCTCAGGACCAGTTGCACCGCATGCCCCGCATGCAATACAGGTTTCTTTATCAACCCATGTGTATTTAGCCATAGAAACAATCCTCCTACTTGACGGATAAATCTTTACCCCAAATATTCATATCCTCATACTTATCCCAAATATTGCAATTCTTCGTTAATCTGCCTCCATATTCATATCCCAGCTGATGAAAGACTGCGTTCATGCCCATTGACAATGATCGCGCCAATGAATAAGAGCAATAAATGTTTTTCCTGAACAATTCTTGTTCCAATGCGGAGATGAGCACCTTCATGAAACCATGCTTTCGATGTTCGGGAATCGTTGCACAGTCCGTCAATTCAGCATTGTGATACATCTCATTCACTTCAGCGGATGCAGCACTCACGATGGTTCCTTCATATTCGATTACACTAAAGATCGTGCCTTCCTCCATCACTTTCTTGATATATCGCTCATCATTCATCGGTGTAGGATAGGTTTCAAAAATGGCACCGTATAACTCCGCCAGCTCTTTTGCATCTTCAACCGTAGCAAACCGGAGGATATAGTCCTTAGGAATTTGCTGAGATTCCATTACCCTTGGAACCTTGCTTATCTCTTGGATGACTTTATCTTCCTTGACCCAAAAGTCGCTCGTTCGCCTTTCATCCGTTAAATAGAAGGCCATGCAATAGGCATCATTCCCTTTGAAATACTTGTTCAATATGCCTTCCAGCATGAATCCTTGACCCAATGCCGCTGATAAATCTTCATTTCTGGCCTTAAGTATCACTTTAGTGAAGCCCTGCTCCTTTGCGATGGCAAGGGCCCGATCGATCGCTTTTTTGACATTTCCCCGATAATCATCCATGCGTAAGCGCTGATTGGCATGATCATGATAGAGTTCCATCGTATAACAATCCCCAGTCTCCACTTGGGTGAAAAAAGGCAGCTTTTGAACAGGCATTACGTACCCCCCTTATTTAAAGAATTCGGGAGAAGAGATGCATATCATCCGCTTCTCCCGGCATTCTATTTCCAATTGAATAATTTTTTGACAGGTGCCTGAAGAAGCTGATCATACGTGAACTCATCAGGATATTCACTCACATCATATATAGACAAGGCTTCATCCACCTTTTGATTCATCGAATCGGACACATAGATTCCACACTCAGGACAGTTCACGGCTGGAACTTGAAGGACTTTTATCGAGCGTTTCCCGTCAGGCATGATCCAGTAACAATCCTTCTTTTCACTTTCTTCCACGTTCGGGGCGTTGCACCACAAGCAATCCATCTTCATTCCTCCTTGCCTTCGGATTTAACCGAGCCACTAACGGCCATGGCGCTCTTTTTTTCTTGGGCTAGCCTTAATTTTTCCTTCATCTCATCCCGTTTATCACGGCGGTCCTTCAAGGAAGCATGTTCCTCAGTGCTTTCATACGATTTTCTCTTGTCAAGACGACGAAGGCCCTCTGGCACCAAATTGAATTTCTCGTCCGTCATGAGAGCTGAAATCCCGACGGCTTCTTTCCTATCCGCCGTACCATACACTTCATCAAAGTAAGCATCCGCACTGCCGGCAACATAATTCTTCGGCTCCGGATAGCTTGTGATAACTCCTTCAAAGTTCCGTAAAACGACTTTATCCGGACTTTGCGAAAGAAGGTAATTCGGAGTCAGGGCAATCTTTCCGCCTCCGCCAGGAGCATCCACCACAAAGGTCGGCACTGCATATCCTGATGTATGGCCGCGCAGCGCTTCAATGATTTCAAGCCCTTTTGAAACCGGCGCCCGGAAATGGCCAATCCCTTCAGATAGATCACATTGATAAATGTAATAAGGTCTTACCCTTGCTTTTACACAGTCATGCATAAGCTTTTTCATGATATGTACACTATCGTTGATTCCAGCCAGGATGACTGCCTGATTACCAAGCGGCACGCCTGCCATCGACAGCATATCACATGCTTTTTTCGCTTCATCCGTCAGTTCAAGTGAATGATTGAAATGCGTATTCAACCAAACCGGATGATATTTTTTCAGAATGTTACATAAATTTTCCGTAATCCTCTGCGGGAAAACGACCGGTGCACGTGTTCCGATCCGAATGATTTCCACATGCGGGATGGCACGTAAGTTACTCAATACGTATTCAAGAATCTTATCATTGATCAGCAAACCATCTCCGCCAGAGATCAGCACGTCCCTTACTTCCGGAGTGTTCCGGATATATTCAATCGCCCCATCAAGCTGCTTCTTCGGGACACCCATGCCAACCTGACCTGAGAAACGGCGTCGCGTACAATATCTGCAGTACATGGAGCATTGGTTCGTTACAAGGAATAGAACGCGATCCGGATATCGATGCGTCAATCCCGGAACAGGGGAATCCTCATCCTCATGCAGCGGATCCTCCAAATCATATCTAGTCTTGTTCATTTCTGCCGAAAGCGGTACCGACTGTAAACGAATCGGACAGCGAGGATCATCGGGATTCATCAATGAAGCATAATAAGGCGTAATGTTCAACGGAATCGTTTGAGTCGAAATCCGGACTCCTTCCTCTTCTTCAGGTGTCAGGTTGACGACCTTTTTCAGATCATCCAGTGTTTTAATCGTATTGGTCAATTGCCAGAGCCAATCATTCCACTGCTCTTCCGTTACATCTTTCCATAATTCGATATCATTATAATGCCTGCGTCCACCTAGGTATTCTTTATGTTTTACATCCATTCCCATCAAATTCATTTAAAATGCCCCCCTTATTCTAAAAGCTTATATATATACTCTCGCAAGAATGATGCCAACATGAATAACACGGTAAACATAAGCAAAAGGGGGCAAACCGAGCTTAAAGTCGCAAGAAATTTTTCAATACGCATAATTTTTTGCAGCCAGTTTCTTTGCGCCATGCGAAAAAAGAGGGTCTCTTTTCACAAGAGCCCTCTTCAGGTTACATGATCAAGAAAGTAGCAGCGTTTTCAAAAAACCTGAATTCACTTTGATTCCTTCGATCCCGCCGTATAAACTTTCTCAATGCCGTACTTGTTTAACTTATATTGCAGCCCCTGTCTTTTAATATTGAGGGCTTCTGCCGTTTTGCTGATATTTCCGTTATATTTCTCGAACATTTTGATGATCATTTCCCTTTCCATTTCTTCAAGAACGACAGGTAAATCAATCTTGTCCTGCAATGGGGAAGGATGGCTCTGCGCATTTGCTGCAGCATAATTTCCTGAAGGGAAAAGATAAGCGGGAAGATGATGTTCATCAATCATGTCTTCTCCTGCGTCCATGACGTTAAAGGTCAACTCGATGGCATGTCCCAGTTCACGAATGTTCCCTGGCCATTGATATTGAAGAAGCCGCTGCATCGCCTTTTGACTGATCCCGCGCACTTCGGTAAAAAATGATTTGTTGAACTTTTGAATAAAGTGATTGACGATTTCCGGAATATCCGTTTTACGCTCCAAAAGAGAAGGCATTTGGACCGTCACGACATTCAGGCGGAAAAATAAATCCGAGCGAATGATTCCCCGCTCCAACGCCTCTTCTGGAGATATGTTCATCGCAGCAATGATCTTAACATTAACCTTCTGCTCCTTCGAACCTCCAACACGGCGCACCTCACCTTCCTGAAGCACTCGCAGCAATTTTGCCTGCAGACCGAGGTCGAGGCTATTCAGCTCATCAAGGAAAAGGGTTCCGCCATTCGCCTGTTCAAAAATGCCCATGCGATCCATCGCTCCGGTAAAAGCCCCTTTCGTCGTCCCGAACAGCAGACCCTCCATCAATTCCTTTGGAACAGCTGCACAGTTCTGCGCGATGAAAGGCTGATTTCGCTGAGCACTTACATTATGTATACTTTGGGCGACCAGTTCCTTCCCTGTCCCGGTGGGTCCATAAATCATGACTGGGGAATGTGTACGGGCCGCTTTTTTCGCCAATGAAATCGCTTGCTGAAAAGCAGGGCTACTACCAATCAAATCACTAAAATGATAGGACGCCGTCCCTTCAGGGAACTTGCTTTTCTTATGGGTCTCGACCAGCTGGGAACGCAAATCGACAATTTGGTCGTACATATTCATGACCTTCGTAATATCCTTTGCGATTTCCACTGCCCCTATAATTTCACCATCCTCATACAGAGGATACGTACTATTGATCGACGTTATTTTTTTCTCTTTTACATTGACATATGTTTGAATGGACTCAATCGTTTCATTGCCTTTTTCCAATGCTACATGCAGCGTACTGGATTCATCAGTCAATGAAGGATAAAGCTGAAAAATATTCTCCCCCAGCACCTGTTCACGATCAAGCCCGTCGATATGTGCCATCATTTCATTGTAGAATACCGTATCCCCATCCTTATTCACGATATGGACACCCACATTGATCACATTCAATATCCATTCAAATTGAGTGGAAAACTGATTTACTGAAGATTTCATTTCTTCATCTCCGTTCTCTGTCATTTGATAGAATCACCTGTAAATTATAGCATTTAATGGGAAACATTCATCTCTTTATTCTTATAAGATTAAAACTTCAACAGAAAGGCCATAGATTAATAAGTTCAAAAAAAAGGAATATCGCACCAAGCCAAGAAAATTAATATAAAGAAGAATTAAAATTAAGGGGTGAGTCGGATTTCAGACCGAAGCAAAGAAACGAAAATAGAAATTAAACCGTGGGAAGATACAGACCTTGAATTACTTTTTCAACTAAATGCCCCAGAAATGATGGAACACCTTGGCGGACCAGAAAATAGTGAACAAATCCTGAAACGCCATCAACGGTATCTACAGATTGGGGATAAGGGGTGCATGTTTAGCATCGACTCGTTTCCGGAGGCAGAGGCAGCCGGTTCCGTCGGCTACTGGCAAACAGTGTGGAATGATGAATATGTATACGAAATCGGCTGGAGCGTCCTCCCTTCCTTTCAAGGAAAAGGAATCGCATCTCAAGCCGTGAAGGCACTGATAGAGAAAGTCAAAGCCGAACGAAAATACAAATGCATTCACGCTTTCCCTTCGATCAATAATTCTGCATCAAACGCAATTTGCCGCAAGCTCGGCTTCAACCTCATCTCCGAATGTGAATTCGAATACCCGGCAGGGAGCTTTATGAGATGCAATGATTGGTGCTTGGAACTTGAATGAATTCTTTAGATGATTAGCGGACTCGTGCAGGACGGATTATTCCAGGGTAAGTCGAATCATGACGGTTTTAGGTGCATTATTTCCCGGGAAAGTCGAATTATTCCCAGGGCAGGACGGATTGCATCCTATCCGACAACATCCATATAGCCGGAACTGCTTAACGTGTCTGTCTAAAAGGATAATGAACCTGAATAGGAAGTTTTATATCTTAATGATGGTTAGGTTGATTCCCTGATTTTAAGTTTGGTAGGCAATTTAATAATGTCCCGCTTTAATTCCAAACCATCATTTAAATATTTTATTAATTCCATTACAGTGCGCTGTCCCAGTTCCATAATTGGTATATCGATTGTGGTTATGGTGGGGGTTGTGACTTGGCAAATCGATTGATTATCATAGCCAACTATAGCTAGGCATTCCGGTATTTTGTAGCCCAATGTAGTTGCCTTTTTAATAATTCCTGCTGCGACCTGATCATTTCCAGTAAATAAGGCAGTAGGCTTTTCTTTTAATTTTAATATTTCATCACAAATACGGAATCCATCTTCAATATTAAAACCATGTCCAAATATCCAATCTTCATTGTGTAGTAAATTATTATCCGCTAACGCTTTTAAAAACCCCTTTTTTCTTTGACCCTGAGCCTGACTATAAGAAGTATCGTAGCAAAAACCTATCTTCCTATGGCCTTTTTTTATTAAATGATTAACCGCTTTGTAAGTCGCTTCAAATTCGCCATAACCAATAATCGGTATAGAGGCGGAATGATGGTATTCATTACACAGTAAAATTGGGCCGTATTTCAAATAAGGCTTTATTACATTCCATTCATTTTCTAACGCTCCTAAAATAACTCCATCTACTTCTCTATTCTTTAATTTTTCCATAACATCCAATTCATTTTTCGAATCATAAAAGGTTTGAAAAATAAGAACTTTATAATCATTTTCCAACGCTGCCAGAGATACCCCTTTAACCAATTGGGCAAAGAATGGATGATCGAATCTTGGGACTGATAGTGCAATGGTTTGGGTTTTATTTGTCCTAAAATTCCGGGCAAGTGAACTTGGTGCATAATCAAGTTCTTCAATGACCTTTAAGATTTGTTCCCTTTTTTCTTTCGATACATATGGATGATTATTCAAGACTCTAGATACCGTTGTTTTAGAGACATTACATATCTTGGCTATCTCGCTAATTTTAGTCATTTGATCACATCCTTATAATAAGTGGTTGACATGTTATCGATTTCAGAAGTTATTATTAAACCGTTCCTCACATATCACATATTACCAAATTTTCCTGAGTTGCATTTTTACATGTTATTGAAGCGGATATTTTTAGCTAATGGAGGGTTGTTATGTTATTGAATAAAAAGGGCGGGTTTCAGTTACTGCCAAATGTTGAAGACCCAAAATACATTGTATTCTGTGATTTTGATGAAACCTATTATCCTCACTCCATGAGTCACGAGAGGCAGAAAGATTTATATGAACTTGAAAATTACTTAGAAGCAAAAAGTCATGATGAAGAACTTGTCTTTGGCTGGGTCACTGGAAGTAGAATCGAATCAATATTACATAAAATGGAGCAAGGTGGCTTCAGATTTTTCCCGCATTTTATTGCCAGTGACTTAGGTACCGAAATCACCTATTTCTCAGAAAATAATTTTTTGGAAAATGATCCAGATTGGCATTCACAGATTACTATCGAAGAATTTAATAAAAGGAAAGTCGATGAAATTTATCATGTTCTACATAACGGCAATATACCATTGATTCCTCAGACTCAAATGGGAAGTTCACGCTACAAAAGAAATTATTATTATCAAATACAACATGAATCCGTCGACAAGAAGAACTTGGCCACCATCCAAATGGTGGCCAAAGAGTACGGGATAGGGGTAAATATCAATCGTTGCAATCCCCTTGCCGGAGATCCTGAAGATAGTTATGATATAGACTTTATTCCATTAGGCACTGGAAAAAATGAAATTGTACGTTTTATGCTAGACAAATTCGCGCTGAGTCGGGAGCATGCCATTGCATTCGGGGATAGCGGCAATGATCTGCTCATGTTAAAAAGTGTTAAACATGGTTACCTGGTAGGGAATGCAACTCAAGAAGCGAAGGAAGCTCATCCTAAAATAGCGACAGGCACATACTCTAAAGGAATATTAAGAACTCTGCAATCCATAATTAATCATTGAGGGGAAGTATAAGTAGTGAGAAGTTGGAGCGCTTTTGCCACAGCTTTAACTTCCTGCTAACGGTATGGTTTTTCTATCAAGCAAGCAATTCATCCCATGTTTCTTGACCTGCAAGCTTATCAGCGGAAATCTTGCTTGCCTTTTGGTATTGAAATAATGCCGCCTCTGTTTTTCCCCCGAATTCTCCGTCAAGGGACCCGGGGTGAAACCCTTTCAAATAGAGCGCTGCTTGCAGGATCCATGTGATATTGCCAGCAGCTCCTTTTTTTAAGGTGACGGTTGCTGTCTTGGTTTTAGGTCCCCATTTTCCATCGACAATTAACTTTTTATTGTATTGCTTATTCAGCTCTGTTTGTAAACCTTTTATTAAAGCCGATCGAGTTTTTGGACCATAAAACCCATCACCTTCAATATTCGTTTTATATCGGCTATTTAACGTTTTTTGTATCGAAATTATATGACTATCTCCTTTGCTGGCCTTCGGCATTTCAATTTTTTCTAATTTGAATGTAAGGTGAGGTTCTTTTCCTGCTTGTAACTGTGCAAAAGATAACCCGCCTGTCATCTCCAAGTGGGGATAATCCTTGAATGAACTCCACTCCCCGCCCCATTTAAAACCTAAATCCTTGCCTATGGCAGCCACGCGCTGCCACTTTGAATCAACTGTCCATATCGCCCTCTTGCCATCATCACTCACAATGAAGAAATCAATGGCCAGTCCATAATTATGATAAGTTTGCCCTGGTTTAGCGTTCGTCACAATAGGTTTAGCTAGATTGCTATAACTTTTTCCATTGTAGCTGTAAACTCGTCCTTGACCATAAAGTGCGGCTTGTTCTTCCAAAGAGCGATGGCCCGCACTTATCTGTACAGTGATCCCTTCAGTATAAGCACGTTCCAACATTTCCAATGCTGATGCCTTCACCACAGGGTTTATCCCTTTGCCCATCCTTTTCACTGATCGATCCAATAATGTTCGTAATGCTACCGTCAAAATGCAATCCCTCCTTTTAAGTTCCCATCAGGCTTTATATAAGCCTTTTTAATGGAAAAGTAGCATGGTTGGAAAAGTTTGTTCTCATTTATTAGTGAATGGTATTTAACAAACGTTCCAGCTGATTTCAGAAATCCGCTCCCTTTCCGCCGACTGCCTGCCAAGCGTCTGTGGGGTTGTTCCTTCACAATAGAAAGGGAATTTCCCAAAAAAAATTAGACTACTTCCGTTCGCCCGTTTGCGAATGGAAGTAGTCTATTAATGAATTATTTTATTAATCTCTTTAAACTTACGCCTTAATTTCAATAGAAGGGCTTATTGTAAAGTCAGCCTCTGTTTTACTTTTCACTTCATCAAGTGTTATGCCATTTTGCAATTCTATCAATTCCATGCCAGCTTCTGTAAATTGAAAAACAGCCAGTTCGGTAATCAGGCAATGGACGACTTTTTCCCCCGTCAATGGCAATGTACAGCTCTTTTTCACTTTGGATTCCCCATGCTTGTTCACATGGTCCATAATGACAACGATTCTTTTTGCGCCTTGGACGAGATCCATCGCCCCTCCCATTCCTTTTACCATCTTCCCTGGAATCATCCAGTTTGCCAAGTCCCCATTCTCGGACACTTCCATCCCGCCTAAAATGGCCAGGTCGATGTGGCCTCCGCGAATCATCGCGAACGATTCAGCGCTATCAAAAAATGATGCCCCGGATTTTGCGGTTACTGTTTCTTTTCCGGCATTTATCAAATCCGGATCGACTTCATCCTTTTGTGGATAAGGCCCGATTCCCAGTAAGCCATTTTCCGATTGAAGCATGACATTAAAGTCATTTGGAATCATGTTGGCAATCAAGGTCGGCATTCCAATCCCTAAATTCACACACATACCATCTTGGATTTCTTTAACGGCCCGTTCTAAAATTAGTTGTCTAGTCATTCGAATACTCCTCCTTTTTATGCGTTAGCAGTTGTAAGTTTTTCAATTCGTTTTTCATAGTCATTTCCTACAAGCACTTTCTGTACATAAACCCCTGAAGTATGAATTTCATCTGGATCAAGTTCTCCTGTGCCCACGAGCTCCTCCACTTCGACAAGCGTGACTTTTCCTGCAGTGGCAACGACAGGGTTAAAATTCCTTGCCGTTTTCCGATATACAAGATTACCGAAATGATCTGCTTTCCAGGCTTTTACAAAGGCAAAATCTCCGACTATTCCTTTTTCCATAATGTATGTGCGGCCATCAAACTCTTTATGTTCTTTACCTTTCGCGACTTCCGTTCCTACTCCTGTAGCTGTATAAAAGGCAGGAATTCCCGCTCCGCCCGCTCTTAAACGCTCGGCCAGCGTTCCTTGGGGAACTAGCTCGACCTCCAGCTCGCCACTTAAAAATTGCTGTTCAAATAACTTATTTTCCCCTACATAAGAAGCGATCATTTTTTTGATTTGCTTATTTTCAAGCAATAGACCTAGACCCCAATCGTCGACTCCACAATTGTTGCTGACAATCGTCAAATCCTTTACCCCTTTGTTACGCAAAGCAATGATCAGTTTTTCTGGTATTCCGCTTAATCCGAATCCGCCAACGATAATGGTTGCTCCATCCTCGATTTGTTGAATAGCGCTATCAAAAGATGTTAATAATTTACTCATTTTCCATCATCTCCATTCTTAATACTATTCTATTAAATAAACAGTGAAGTTGCAAAAGCTATGATGAACACGGTCACTGTTTTCAAAATCGTAATCGCAAAGATATCCTTATAAGATTGACGATGTGTCAGTCCAGTAATGGCAAGCAAGGTAATGACGGCACCATTATGCGGCAGCGTATCCATTCCGCCAGATGCCATGGATGCAATTCGATGAAGCATTTCAGGGGTGATTCCGACACTTTGGGCCACCTGCAAATAGTGACCTCCCATTACTTCTAACGCGATCGAAAGTCCACCTGACGCGGATCCGGTAATCCCTGCCAGCACATTGACGGCGATGGCTTCGGATACGAGTGGATTGCCGCTTGCATCGAACACCCAGTTTTGAATGACCGAGAATCCAGGAAGCGTTTTCACCACATTCCCGAAACCGACTTCAGATGCAGTATTGAATATGGCAAGCAAGGATCCCATTGCCGCAGCTGTTAATCCAGTTGCCAATTTGACCTTGATACGTCCAACATTCAGAAGCATCGCTGCAATAATACCGATTGACAATGCAACAATCAAAGACCAGGATGAAGTGACTGTGCTTACATCGGCAATGTTGAAAGTTTCCTTCAACATCGATGCATCATACCAGTGCTTAACCGAAATGGCACTCCGGCTGAAAGCAAAATTAAACGCTACGACAAGGATGAGCGGTACGATGGACAGCCAAAAGTTAGGCAGGTTTTGCTGTTCTGCACTTTCTGGTTCATTAATATGTCCTTCCCCGTAGCCTTCGCCATTTGCCAACGCTTGTTTACGGCGACGCTCTAACCAGATCATTCCTCCAGTGAATACCATGATCGCGCCAATAATCCCCATTATTGGGGCTGCATAGGTATCCGTTCCGAAATAATTCGTTGGAATGATATTTTGAATTTGAGGTGTTCCAGGAAGGGCATCCATCGTATAAGTGAAAGCGCCTAACGCTATCGTTCCTGGCAATAATCTTTTTGGAATGTCTGCTTCTTTAAAGATTGCCGCTGCAAATGGATAAACGGCGAATGCCACGACAAACAATGAAACCCCGCCGTATGTCAGCGCCGAACACGCCAGCACCACGGCAAGAATGGCCTGCTTTGAGCCTAGTGATTTTACGATGGTTTTGGCAATGGATGCAGCTGCACCGCTCATTTCCATGACCTTTCCAAATACGGCCCCTAATAAGAATATCGGAAAAAACGCTTTTATATAGTTAGCAGCAAACGTCATATATGTCTCTGTATAACTCGGCAGCAAATGTCCACCGGATAAAATGACCGCCAATAAAGTAACGATCGGCGCTATGATAATGACCGGATAGCCCCGGTAGGCTAAAAAGATTAAAAGTCCCAGCGCCACAACAATGGCTAAAATTTGAATCACCAACTCAATTCCCCCTTTTCTCCCCTTGCCCCAAAATAATTTCAGAAGCCCTTAAGCAGAACTAGTAATCTCCTAAATTCCATATTTTCAACTTTTCCGCCTTTGCCATCCAAGCTTGCCTTCCCCAAGTCAAGCTGAATGATCTTCCTAAGTGGTTTCCAATTATTGAGAACGCTTTCAGCAATCTGCTGAATTACGAAATCCCCTTTCATTTTACGTGGAAACACAATATAAAATGACAGATAGGCCATTCACAAAAGTAATTATGCAATTATTGTGCCAACTTAAGGACAATGAAAAATGACATCTTTTAAAGCCTTTTCCAACACTTTTTTTCCCTGTTTATCAATAAAATCCTTTAAAACTGTCAAGGTTTCAGTACACATACGTATAGACTTCGAAAAAGTGTAAGCCTTTTCTTACACCATTTATATTTCCTTTCATTTTTTGTGCGGATTTCCTTACATATCAAATATTTGCTGGGGAAAAATTCTTAAGAGGTGGGGAATAAGTATAAAAAAAAGTGCCCTTGGGCTAAAGGGCACTTCAGACTGTAGACATACTCAAAGAAAACCGAGTTGGTCTATAGTTATTTTGATCGTTGATTTCCTCTCCAGGCACTCGCTTTCCGTCCAATCTACTATTTTAAAAATTTTGAAAGTACCCTTCGCAAAAGGACAATTTCTACATTCATAAACCATATTTATTCATTTTTTCATACAGTGTCGTGCGGCTCACTCCGAGTCTCTTTGCCGTTTCTGATTTATTACCAGAAGTCATTTCCAAACATGAAACGATTGCAGCCCGTTCGGTTTCATCCATCACTTCAGCTAAAGTGCGAATCGATACTGATTCTTTATGCCCTGTTATTTCTTTAGGGAGATGCTTGGAACGTATCATTTCCCCTTCTTCCACAATATTCATTGCGCGTTCAATGATATTCTCCAACTCACGGATATTACCCGGCCATTTATAAAGACGCAACAGCCGTAAAGCTTGTTCACCCATCCCCGTTACGCGTTTTTTCATGAGGTTCTGGTATTTTTCAACAAAATGGTTTACCAGTATTTCAATGTCCTCCGGTCGCTCTTTCAAGGAAGGAACCTGGATTTGCAAGACCTTCAGCCGGTAATACATATCAAGTCGGAATTCCCCCTTCGAGACCATTTCCTCCAGATTACGGTTCGTTGCAGCGATTACCCGTACATCAATCGGAATGCTTCCCGTCGAACCGACCCTCTCGATCTCTTTTTCTTGTAACACACGGAGCAGCTTAACCTGCATATGCAGTGGCAGCTCACCGATTTCATCGAGAAAAATCGTTCCGCCTTCAGCCGCTTCGAACTTACCTGCTTTTCCGCCTTTTTTTGCACCAGTGAAAGAACCTTCTTCATAACCGAATAGCTCTGACTCCAGCAGCTCTGCCGGGATGGCGGCACAATTCACTTTGACAAATACACCCATGGCCCTTCTGCTATCATTATGAATGGAATGGGCAAACAGCTCCTTACCTGTTCCGCTTTCACCCAAGATCAACACATTCGAGTCACTTTTAGCGGCAATTTTGGCTTGACCTTTTACTTCCATGAAAGCAGGACTTCTCCCCATCAAATGATCAAACGTATAGGAGGCCTTATTCCTCTCGCGAAAATCGCCTTTGTACTTTTTCAGCTCGACTTCTAGTGAATTTATCCGTTTGGAAAGAGCGGTAAATTGGCCGACATTCTTAAACAGAATCTTTCCGACCGCCCCTATTAATTTACCTTGTTTCCTTATCGGGGAGCGGGTCGCAATTATATAATTATCTTTTATTTTTTGTAATTCAGCGACCTCTTGCTTGCCAGTTTTGGCGACCACATGCATACGGGTATTTTCAATGACCTCCGTTACATGTTTCCCTATGGAACTTTCCTGATCGACGCCAAGAAAATCCGCATAAGCGTGGCTAAGCATTTGGACATACCCTTCCGTATCGACCATCACCAAGCCGTCATAGGCAAATTCGATAATATCCTTAAACAGAAGTTCTTCATGATTATCGCTGTTAAGAAAATCACTTTTATTATTTGTAAATAATAGGAGATAAATCTGATACTCTTCATCACCCATTTGAATGATGGCCTTTCTGACAATTCCATTATGATCATTCAAACGAATCGGAGTATTTACAGCGGGTACAAGTTTTTTTTCAATAATCAAATTTATTTGCAGATCCAATTCATTCTCAGCAAAAGCCTCGGATAATACGCGATTGCTGAGAACGATTTCTGTTTCGTTTTTGGTTACCAAAACACCAAAAGGCAATTCTTCCAATATCGCTTTCACTAATTCCAATTGAATCGTTTTATTATCGCTGGCCATTCCTATTCTCCTTAACCCGTCTGAAGTTTCCTCCATTATATCATAGGAAAAAGGGGCCAAGTCATTACCGTTCCACAATCAGCGCAGTTCCCTGACCGCCACCGATACATAATGTGGCAAGGCCGGTTTTTGCATCCCTAAGCTTCATTTCATACAATAAAGTCACTAAGATTCGGGCACCGGAAGCACCTACCGGATGACCCAGAGCTATTGCACCGCCATTTACATTCACTTTCTCCGGATTCAGTTCAAGGTCTTTAAGCACGGCGAGTGATTGTGCCGCAAAGGCTTCATTCACTTCCATCAAATCAAGATCATCTATTGTCAATCCCGCTTTTGCCAAAGCCTTCCTTGTCGCAGGCACAGGACCGTATCCCATGATTTTCGGATCAAGCGCAGTGTTTGCATATGACTTAATTGTCGCTAATGCTTCCAGCCCCAGCTCGTCCGCTTTTTCTTTAGACATCAGGACTAACATCGCACCCCCATCATTGATTCCGGATGCATTTCCTGCCGTAACCGTCCCATTTTCCTTGAAAGCAGGGCGCAGCTTCGCTAGCTGGTCGATCGTCAGCCCATGACGCGGGTGTTCATCTTGGTCCACCAAGATCGTCTTTCCTCTGCGTTTATATTCTACAGGTACGATTTCATCTGCAAATCGTCCTTCAAGCTGTGCCTTTTCAGCCTTCAGTTGGCTATTTAAAGCAAATTCGTCCTGCTTTTCACGGCTGATTTCCCACTGCTCGGCGATATTCTCCGCAGTCACGCCCATATGATATTGATTAAAAACATCCGTCAAGGCGTCATATGTCATGGAATCGACTGCTTCGGCATTACCCATTTTCTGTCCAAAACGATAATTCGGAAGTAAATATGGAGCATTGCTCATGCTTTCAATTCCCCCGGCAAGAATCACATCAGCATCGCCAAGGGCAATGAATTGCGCTCCCATTATTACCGTCCGGAGGCCAGATCCGCAAAGTTTATTTATGGCCATGGCCGGCGTTGTTTCCGGAATCCCTGCATGAATCGCAACCTGACGTGCCACATTTTGCCCTAATCCAGCAGACAGAATATTCCCTACCAATACCTCATCGATCATGTCAGCCGAGATATTTGCCCGCTTAATCGCTTCCTTGGCGGCCACAACTCCCAAGTCAACCGCCGACACATTGGCAAGACTGCCTCCAAAAGAACCAACTGGTGTTCTTGCTGCCCCCACAATCACTACTTCTCTCATAATACTTCCTCCTTCTCCATTTTTAATTTTCCCAGTTTAATATAATTACGGTTCCTCTCATTGATTTTCTGGGAAACGGCAGATCCTTCATACGTAAAAATCCCTTCTCCCGACTTCGCCCCAAGTTTTCCCTTGGCTACCAAATCACGAATCAAATCAGGGGCTTCCTTACTTTGATCCAATACCGGTGAAACATTATCAAAAACGCGCTGCCATGTATCCAATCCGCCAAAATCTGCAATCTCGATCGGTCCAGTAAATGCCCACCGAAAACCTGGTCCAGCTGTTATCGCCGTATCGATATCCTCAGCATCGGCAACGCCCTCTTTCAATAGATAAAAGGCTTCCCGCATCAAGGCAGTCTGGAGACGATTGGCGATGAATCCTGCTATTTCTTTTTTTAAGAGAATCGGAGACTTGCCGATTCTACGCATTAAATCCATTGTTGTCTTGACGATTTCAGGCTTTGTTTCGTCATGCTGAACAATTTCAACCAACGGAACCAAATGGCCAGGATTAAAGAAATGCGTGATGACCATTCTGTCCGCAAACGAGGCCTTCACCATCAATTGAGAAATCGGAAAGGTCGATGTATTTGAAGCGACAATGGCATCCGGTTTGATTATTCCCTCCATTTGCTGATATAGATTCAACTTCAGCTCAATGACTTCCGGAATCGCCTCAATGATAAGGTCAGCATCCCTTACAGCCCCTTCCAAATCTACGCTATACGTAATATTCGCTAAAGCATCTTGCTTTTCCTGATCAGTCATGGCCCCTTCCTCAATGAGCAGTGATAGATTCTCAGAAATCCGATTTTGGGCATGGTGTAGCAACTCTTCCTTTATATCATTAATGGTGACAAGATACCCGCTAACTGCAAAAGACTGAGCGATCCCGCTCCCCATTACACCTGAACCGATAATGGTTATTTTTTTAATCATCCAGCTTCCCCTTTCCGTTTCAAATACCTTTATTTACTCACCTTTTTATCTATGCAATATTTATGCCAAAGATAGGGGGAAATAAAATTCTTTTTTTATCTTGAAAATCATGATAGACTCTTACTCATTAACCTAAACCATATTTTTATAACCTTCCCTTTAATATTTCCAATGGAGTTTACCTTGTGAAATATTCCCTATTTACGACATGAAATGACAGACCTGGACCATTACATTTTTTATTGGAGGAATGTAATATGGTTAAAGATAAAGTGGCGATCATTACCGGATCTGCTAGAGGAATCGGTTTTGAGATCGGAAAGATATTCGCTGAAAATGGCGCAAAGGTCGTTTTGTCCGACCTTGATCAAAACACAGTTGAAAAAGCTGCTTTAGACCTGAGGAACAAAGGCTTGGATGTTATCGGCCTAAAAGCGGACGTAACAAGTGAAGAGGATATTATCCAACTAATCAAACAAGCTAAAGACAAATACGGTCGAATAGATATTTTCATCAATAACGCAGGCCTTCAGCATGTTGCTCCAATCGAGGAGTTTCCGACTGAAAAATTCGAGCTGATGATCAAAATCATGCTGACCGCGCCATTCATTTCAATCAAGAACGTTTTGCCGATCATGAAAGAACAAGGCTTCGGCAGAATCATCAACGTCTCTTCCATTAACGGCCTGATTGGATTTGCCAACAAAGCAGCGTACAATAGTGCCAAACACGGTGTAATCGGTTTAACGAAAGTCGCCGCATTGGAAAGCGCCTCTTTTGGCATTACCGTCAATGCCCTTTGCCCAGGATACGTAGACACACCTCTCGTCCGCGGTCAATTGGAGGATCTGGCGAAAACAAGACAGGTACCGCTAGAAAGCGTTTTGGAAGAGGTCATTTATCCACTTGTCCCACAAAACCGCTTACTTGATGTAAGTGAAATTGCCGGCTACGCCATTTTCCTCGCAAGCGACAAAGCTCGGGGCATCACAGGCCAGGCAGTCGTGTTAGATGGCGGATATACAGCTCAATAAAAGGAAAATGCATCTGCGATAAACCCCGAATAAATGACACCAAAAAAGGTGCTCTGCATTCGGGGTTTTCTGGCTTCTTGGGATTGTGGGAAAATTTGGTGGTTCACAGACCTCGCACATGTTACAGTAATATAGGGACATTTCCCATTTTACAAATATAAAAGGAGGCCTCGTCATGATTATTAAGTGGGTTAGACTGCGATAATTAAAAGCGCAGGCCAATCATCATGCTCCGGAAAGAATTTATTGATCTGCGCCATGGTAAACGGCTATTAGATAATATTTAATACGGAGGTAAAAAACATGAGTGAACAGATACTGAAAATAAATAAAGTGGATATATGTACAGAAAGTTTTGGAAACCCAAAGGACCCTGCTGTGCTTTTGATCATGGGAGCGATGTCTTCATTAGATTGGTGGGATGATGACTTCTGTCTCCTCCTCGCTGATTCGGGGAGGTTTGTCATTCGGTACGACCATCGGGATCTCGGACGATCTGTCAATTATGAACCCGGTACCTCCAACTATACAATAACGGACATGGCTGACGATGCCGCGGGTGTCCTGGACGCTTATTCCATAGAGCAGGCGTCTATCGTCGGAATGTCCCTAGGCGGTTTGATCGGCCAGATTCTTGCATTAAGATATCCGGAACGCGTAACTACGCTTACGCTAATTGCATCAAGTGTGTTCGGGACTGTAATGGAAAAACTCCCCCCAATGGACCAAAGCATATTGGATTATCATGCGAAGAGTGCTTCCATGGATTGGTCAAATCGGGAGGCGGCCATCGCTTTTCTTGCGGATGGATGGAAAACCTTAGCCGGTTCCAAACCTTACGAGCAGGAAAGAATGTATAAACTGGCACAAAGAGAGGCGGACCGCGCCAAACAACTGCCGAGCAGATTTAATCATGCTTTGCTTGCTGGCGGGGACGAATACTTTGATAGAATGGGTGAGATATCCGTACCTGTCCTCATTATTCATGGCACAGAAGATCCAGCCTTGCCATACGAGCACGGGCTTGCCCTTGCAAAAGCAATCCCTCATGCAGAATTAGTGGCTCTTGATGGATCGGGGCATGAGATTCATAGTGAAGATTGGGATGTAATTATCGATTCAATCATTAAGCTAACTTCACGATAAACTAGTCATAAAAGAAGCCGACCAATAAAGGTCGGCTTTTTTTTTATATACTACTTTTAGCAGTAACTGCCATACCCTTGTACGCCGCCGTACCCGCCGCCGTAACCGCCGCCGAAACAAGCAGCTCCAACGATGATTAAGAGTATAAACAAAACGACTATAAAAGCGAAGCCGCCACCAAATCCAACACCATCATTACAACAACTTGATTCATGACCACAATTTGACAATAGAAACATCTCCTTATTCGTTTTAGGAGGAAATAATTAAATGGGTTAATTCAACTTATGTTCCAATTAGGATAATGACACAAAAATCTCCGGAAAATTTTTAACAACCCACTAAACCATTTGGGAATCCAATTATGTCGGTCAAGAATATCGCCGATCCATGAACCAACTTGACGTTCCCAGCTTCGGCTGAAGAAGGAACAGGGTTAGCTACTGGCGGACGGCCCGACAAGCAATCCCTACTAAATTCGTTTATTGTACAATTAAGGTAAAAAGGTTCGAGGTATCTATGATAAAAGGAAATTCTTATATTCTTGTTTTCACCGTGCTTGTTATGTTTACAATAGTGCTTGTTTCGACTACACCAATAATAATTAAAACTTTACTTGCTTTTATAACGATTGCGTTTTTATTTCCTGTGATTAGGAAGCTTCTGTTTAAAGACAAATCAAGAAAAATTAAAGTGGCATTCTACTCATCATTGACCTTAACAATTGGTTTATTTCTAGTCTCAATTTTTGAAGAACCATCCTTGAATTCAGGTGGAGATTTTATTGTTGTTCTTTTTTATAGTTTGATTGGAAATTTCTTTTATGGCTTACCAGTCTCACTCATTGCTGAATTTATCTCAATCAAGTATTTCAATATTCGTTTCTGGTTATCTGGATTAATACATATTGGTTTTGGATTGGCTACATACTTTATTGACCAAGGAGGTTTCTTTATCTTTGCTGTCATTTGCTCCATAATCTTTTTTGCACTAGATGAAATCGCTATAGTATATTCTAACTTGCGCCGATAGTTTCATAAGAAGCTTTGATCTACATCTAATCTGCCCAGTTTAATACTATAAGCCTTACTATTGAGTGACATAAACTATGTAGGAGCAAAAAAAAAATGAAAAGGATAAATGAAAATAATCTCTTCTATCCTTTTCAAGCAGCTCAATTACTCTATCAAGTTTTTGTTCTATGCTATTGGATTTGTTTGACCTTGTAAGGAGAGACCGAACAAAAAAGTAAACAGCCAAAATGACGCCAAACAACAAAATAAATATAATCAGTTGATATACTATATCACCGGTATTGAAACCCAAAGAACTCCGCCCCTATCTTTTTTTGTATACTATACAGAACGTATATACTAAGCTTCTTGAACTATCCTCCGCCGCTAGTTGCATAAGAAAAAGGCCGCAAATCAAACTCCACTATTGAAGGAAAGCACATTTCATTAAGGATTCAAAATAAATTTATCCTTTTTTGGCCAATTATAGCATATATATCTTGCGTAATTCGATAACACTACGACTGTCTTGCTCCCCTGGCCATTTAGTTTTTCAAGAGAATCAACAAAACCCTTTACCAGAGTGATTTTTTAAAAAAGTAATTATTTTACACTTTAATACTGGAACATTTGTTCTATTTATGTTATTCTTATAAAAACAAATAAAAAGATCAAATCGCTACAAAAGATTTGACCATAATTATAATTAAAGGTCGGTTGTATCCGCGGGCCTTACACGGTTGTACCGCTGAGCCGAGCCATTTGCTAACGTTCAGGGTGCCGGTGATAAAGACAGCTCCGAACTTCAGCTAAAGCACCCGTTCGTTCATTAATAACCCGTAATTTCATAACAAGAACAGCTATTTAATCATTCATCCCCCCATCCATCTGTTTGCCCGCCATAAGGTTTACTTAGTCCATTAAGTCGTTTTTGTATATCAATAATATCTTCGTAAATTAAAAGCACTTATCTCTTCTGCAACAAAAAAAGACAGTAGCCCCCTGATAGTTAAAGCACCATTTCGTTAGTGCATATTCTCGGGAATCTTTTTCAGTGCCTTTGCACGAGAAATGATAAATTCTCTCATATACTTCTCTAAAAACAACTTATCAGCTAAAACTCCAATTGGACCGAACGGGGATTCATATTGAAATTTATCCATCATTATAGTTCCCCTGATTCTTCTATGAACTGATGTGTATGCACGAAGGAATGGAAGGCTCCCTTCACCATAATATCCACAAACTTATTTGGCTTTTCCATTAATGTCACTTGGGCTTTCAGCCTTTTTCGCTGTCGTTTTGGTATGGATATCCACGCCCCACTTAAGGTCAAAACATAAGTCAACTGGTGCTTTAATATATAGTTGATGTTCAATAACAGGCATCGCCCAATCTCCTTATATAATCACTTTCTACCCATCATTATTGCTCTTTTTAGCAAATAATACCTAGCCCTTATTCCATTATCCTGCCATGCTTGTTATATAAGAAAAAGCTGCCTTAAGACAGCTTTTCGAATAAATCTTTCGTCCAGTCTCACTTTTTCAAAACGGGGATCCATATTTCACTTCTAAATGTTGGTGAGGTCATATCTTTATTTTCATTCCAAAGGATTTCCGGTCCTTCCCTTTGTTCATAGTTTGAGGATGGAAACCATTCGGAATAAATACGTCCCCATACATTTTGCAGTGTTTCAGGAAAGGGCCCTACCGCTTCGAATACTGCCCATGTAGATGCATCAACTTCAAGCTGTGTTAAGTTATCTGGACATTCCCTCGTTGTCGCTGCGCCGATATAATGATCAAGCTCCCCTTTTTCCTCCATGCGGCCTTCGGTAAAATTCGCAGATGCACTAAGCAGCCCCAATGGCTCGACATTCGATAGGTTTTTAAGTTCATTTATCGTTTTCTCGTCTAAACTTTTCCACATAGATGCAATCCCTGGATTAACCCCGTTAAAAATGATTGGAACTCTTTTTTTAATTCCAATAATGTGAAATGCCTCTTTTTCTTCCATTCGATAGTTCATTTCACTGCCTCCTTTAATGGATAATTGGAAGGACATCGGTGGATATGCTTTAAGTGAATGGCCATTACTTCTCGCTTCTGATGGTGTGATTCCATGCAAATGTTGAAACGCTCTTGCAAAAGAGTCAGGTGAGCTGTATCCGTACTTTATCGCTATATCTATGACCTTTATGTTGTTATCCTTTAGCTCAAACGCTGCAAGTGTAAGTCGTCTTCGGCGGATATATTCGGATAGTGGGATACCTGCAAGGAAGGAAAACATCCTTTTAAAATGATATTCCGAGCAATAAGCTATTCTTGAAACTTCTTTAAAGTCAATTTCATTCGTAAGATTTTCTTCAATGAAGTTAATGGCACCATTCATATTTTTCAGCAAATCCATTCAATGACCTCCTTATATCAAAAGAATAGCAGGAATTGAATCGAATCATCCGACATTCCGTGCACGATTATGCAGGGTCCTTTCACACCCGTTAATGAAACTAAAATGGAGATTTACGCACTTTTTGCATAAATAGCTCTGGATTATCGATCTGATTAAAACCGTATTTTTTATATAATGAATGTGCATCATTAGTAGCTAACATAAACCTGCGGACCCCCTCCAGTTCGGAATGGTTGGTGATGACATCCATTAACCATTTTGATAATCCTAATTTGCGATAGTCAGGTAATATAAACACATCGCAAAGGTATGCATGTGTTACTAAATCTGTTATGACCCTTGCAAATCCAACTTGTTCACTACCTTCATTACCTATTTCACCCTTATAAACCCCAAAACATAAGGTCGTATTTTCAATTGACTTCATTACTGTTTCCTTAGGTATTCCCTTTGACCAGTAAGCTTCTTGATTCAAAAAACCATGTATTAAATCTACATCCAAATACTTTTTATTAGTAGAAATCGAAAATCCTTTACTATTCATTTTACATCGCCTCCAAACCTTTTTTTATTTTCTGTAATTTTACCAAACAACAGGTTTTAATCTTTTGAACTGGCTCGCCACGTTAGTCTAAATGATTATAGCTTCCTTAAATATAACTCGACCTTCAGCTGATGCACCAGTTTGTTAAATAAGTGTGTAAGGGATTGTTGGAAGAATTTTAATTACAACAAGTATATCTAGGTAATTCGGAACAAATATTATACATGTCACAAATTCTAAGGAGGTGGCTAAAATGGACGCACAACGAGCAGAAGAAATTGCTTCTTCACCAAATATGGTTAATGTAACCTATAATGAGGAAAGTATCTACATTGAGCATGTGGATGAACAAAATGGAATAGCTACAATCCATCCCCTTGATGATCCAAATAAAAAACAAAGTGTTACTGTAACCAGCTTAAAAGAACAGTAATTTCCTCGATTCAATAATAAACCTCCACTTTCGGGTGGCGGTTTATTGTTCGAGTCATTCCAATTACCATTTTCAAAAAAAGAGAGCTGCTGATCAGCTCCTGGGAATGAAGTAAAGCTCGTATTGTTGGTGTAAAAGGCAAAGAAAAAACAAGCGAATTCATAAAATTCGCTTGCCTTTTGATTTTAAGTTATTGTGTAATTTGCTGACTTTTAAAATACTATTTTAAGCGATTAATGATTAGTAAATCTTCAACTGGCATGTCGTATGCACGATTACCAAGCTCTTGTTTTAAACGTTCATTATCTTCATACTCTTCGGGAGTAAGTAATTAAAAGTGCCAAATCCGGGATTTAGAGGCAAAGTAATAAAACGGGTTTTCCTGTTCACTCTAAAAGAGGTAGAATCAGGACTTTGATATTTACGGGACGCTGCCCCTTGTTGAAAGCAAAAAGAACTGCCATAAAGACAGCTACGATTTTCAGCTAATGCACCTGATATTTCAACAAGGTCTAAATTATAAGTTGCTAACGACAAGAACTATTTTTTAAATAATAATACGTATTTCCCTTATACATGCGCATATTAAAAACAATAACATTGAAAGCGAGGTGGATACGTATTGTCTAAACAAGGGATGCAAAACAAGGATCAAACGAGAAAGCAAATCGAGAAACAGGATAAAAGAAATGATGTTGAACTAGGTAATGAATTTCAAATTGGAAACACAAGTTCACAGAGCCCCAAAAAAAGCGGACATCAAGTAAATAAAAAATAACCCCGATTTTTCGGGGTTATTTTTTACATTTTGTAAAATCGCAATTCAATTTTTCTGAAGCAGAGAGCGCTGATATTAGCTAGTAGTGAAAGAAATGCAGCATTTCCATAAGTACATCCTTAATCATCAAATCACTGTTTAGCTAAATGATTACTTTGTATACATCACAACGGTGTAGGAGTATTAATTTGTTCGTCAAAATTCACTTCTAAAAGTTGTCCAGCGTGAACCAATCCAGATCCAAATCCGTACATAAGAACTCGGTCTCCATTTTTGACTTTTCCCTTACGGATTCCAAGATCAAGAGCTAAAGGAATGGTTGCAGCAGAGGTATTTCCAAAGTTGACTAAGCTATAAAGCGTTTTTTCCATTGGGTATCCTAATTTTTCGCAAATAGGCTCTATCAACCTTAAGTTAGCACTATGAGGTATAAACCAATCAACTTGATCTAAACTCGTTTGCGTTTTTTCTAATATCTGTCTTATACTTTCAGGAACATTTCTTACAACCCATCGAAAAACTTCTCTACCATTTTGTACAAGATATTGAGTATCTATTAACTCAATCCCATTGATCTTTTTTGATAGTCCAGACCGATATACATGTTGTGCTCCCCTCCCATCACTTCCTAGATGGAATCCAATGAGACTTTTTGATTGTTCATCTCTTTCAACTAATACCGCACCAGCACCATCACCAAATAAAACACATGTATTTCTATCTGTATAATCTGTAATTTTTGAGAGTGTGTCCGCTCCAATAACTAGTACCTTTTTGTGGAGCCCAGAAGAAATTAAACTGTGTGCTGTATGTACTGCATAAACAAATCCTGCGCACGCTGCACTTAAATCTATGGCACCTGTTTGGGATATATTTAATTGGTCCTGTATGATACTTGAGACAGATGGGAATGGTAAATCTGGTGTGCTTGTTGCCACAATAATCATATCAACATCTTCGACTTTTTTATTATATCTGTGCATTAAATCTTTTACTGCAGATACACATAAATCACTGGTAAATTCATCAGGACGGGTTATTCTTCGTTCATGAATCCCGGTTCTTTGAATAATCCATTCATTATTCGTTTCGACCATTTGCTCAAGTTCAAAGTTTGTTAATTTTTTTTCTGGTACATATGTCCCGATAGCTGTTATTCTGGCCCCTATCATACGCTCACCCCATTATTTAATTAGAAGTTAGTATTAATACCTGGTACTAATTATAACAATTTATATTGTTAATTTTCAATTTTAATTCCTTTTTTTTCTAAAAAAAAAAAAAAATACTTACTCCATATTGAAATAAACTGCCCCTTTAGTTCCATAAAAAGAGGCTTTTGCAGCACCCCTTTTCCATCCAGTAACATAACAAAAAAAGCCAACATCATTTGTTGACTTAATATATCGACATTATAATTTTATTAAAATTCATTAGTATTACTTGTATATCTCATTTTCCAATATAATCACTTTTTCCTCATTCGCTGCTTTCCCGATTTGTTTCGTATTTTCAACAAGACGAAAAATATTATCACAGCATTGTTTGGCACCTATAAGCAATAATGGTACACCTATAAAATCAATTTTCAATGCTCTTGATAAATATCCCCCTATAGACATAGCAATAGGTACAGTTGGTGAAGTATTGGAGAATACTATTACTTCGTTAAAATGAAATTTTTCTTCTAGTAGTAAAGTCAATTCTTTTAATGCTGGAACCACCAGTTTGTCTCTTCTATGTCCAATTGTATAAACGGAGTTGCCCTCTTCATCGATCCCGCGAAAAATTAGCTTTCCAGCATCCTCTTTCGTAAATTTATTAAAATATTTTACATTTAATATTTCTTCCGAAGTTAATTTTCTTTCCGATTGAGGTAATTGTTTTAAATGATATGCGGCAGCCAAAGACGTGGTATGTGTTCCCCCATAATCATTATAGATATACATCATGAAATCATCCCTAATAGTCATATTTAACACTATTATGGTCATATACTCCATTTCCAATTCGGTTGCGGTACCTCTAAATGAATATTCATATCCTGAGATCATCATTAAAAGAAGAGTACACCTATTTGTCATTATAAGTGCACTCTTCCATCCCCTTTAATCCGGGGTATGTATAAGGCAGCGCCTCTGATTCCATGCGGTGATTTTTTCAGTGAAAATGATGAAACCTACCGATGGTAAAGAAAATTCATTAGCTTATTATCATCGATTGTTTCTTTTTTAATTGGGGCAGGCAATACTGTGTTTCTGACATCAGCTACCATTTTAAGGTCAAAGGAATCTATTGCTTCCCCTTGTTGGTTCATGATTGAGAGAATTCCATCATTACTCGTTTTTAGACTTGGTTGATCATTCATTAAATGAGTATAGTATAAGTCTTCGTTCAGCTTGTAGGAATTAGAGTAGTCCGCTGAATAAAGTATGCTATTTTTATCAATTTTGCCTGATTTAAAGTTTTCAAAGCCATAGTTGAATAAAAGCTTAGTATCAGAGTAAGCAAACTTGTCTGAAGGGGCTTTCAGAGTGACGGCAATCAATTCTTGTTCTCCCCTAGTGGCAGTGGAAATCAGGGTGTAACCGGATTTACTGACGAAACCGGTTTTCCCGCCGGTTATTCCTTTATAGGGGAGTTCGCCTTTTAACATTTTATGATGGGTAACTAGAGTGGTGTCCCATGTTTCCACTTCCCATGGTAATTCCTTCTTCCCAAAATACTCACGGAACGTTTCATTTTTCATTGCATATTGGGTAATTTTCGCAAGGTCACTGGCTGTCGTTACATGGTCTTTGTCAAATAATCCATGGGGGTTCGTAAAATGAGTATCGGTGACGTTTACTTCTTTTCTTAAAAACTCATTCAAATCTTCCATGAACAGTTTTTCACTACCAGACATATGCTCGGCAATTGCGATGGCTGCATCATTTCCGGAGTTGATCAGCATTCCTGCAATTAATTTGGAAAGCTCGATTTCCTCCCCAGGTTCCACAAATACCGAGGAACCGTCTGCCTCCGCTGCTTTTTTGCTTATCGTCACCAGTTCGTCCTGATCCCCGTGTTCTATAGCATATATAGCCGTGGCAACTTTCGTTAGACTGGCTGGATACATCCTTTTATTCATATTTTTTTCGTATAATACATTCCCACTATTCGCATCAATAATGATCCCTGCTTCACTATTGAGAGGTAAGTCAGATTCTGCACTTACAGTCGTAGAGGCGAAGGGGATTAAAGCCAAGATGAAGATGAAGAAAAACTTTTTCATATGCCTCTCCTTTAATGGTAGTCAATTCTATATAGTCATAATAAAATAAATCCGAAAGGTAAAAGATGTTTTATTGAAAGTGAAATACAAAAGTAATTCCCCTTTAATAATTTTGGAAACATTTCGGATAACGACCTTCATTTTCTTTCCTAAAATAACTTTATTAGGGTCATTACCCTTTTATTGGAGACCTCATTCAATCCCCTTTAAATAGATATTTTTGTAAATCACTAAATCTTTTCATAAAAAAAAACCTTCAAACTGAAGGGCTGAGTTTGTAGACAAAAGGGGTTTTATCTATATTTCAAAACAAAGTTGATTGGAACGGAAGGTGCGAGACTCCTGCGGGAAAAGCGCGTCGAGGGGAGACCCCACAGGCGCAAAAGCGCCGAGGAGGCTCCCGGACCGCCCGCGGAAAGCGAGTGCCCTACGTTCCAATCGACGTTCGAGGTTTTATAAACCTAAATAAAAATTTAGACAAACTTGTTTTTATCAAGTTTGTCTACAGTCTGAACCATTCAAACTAAAGGGGTGGTTACTTTATAGGTGTTGAAAATCTGTTATGTTTTCATTTTCATTCCTATTAACATACATTCCACTTTTACAATCGGCTTTCTTGATAATATAAATATAATCGTTACAGATATGGCTAATAAAACATAATATTGGCCACTTTCTTTGATCCAATCATAAATAAATGAGTTATAAACATATTCCAGAATAAACATGTGAAAAAGATAAATAACTAATGTAATGGATCCTATTTCAGTAAAAAACGTCTGCTTTCTAGGAACAATACAAAGGAAACTATAAGTGGCCGCTCCCATGATTAAATAAACGATCAGCTTATATACAAAACCGAGGGCAATGGAACCTTCCATTAATTCCTTATAACCTAAACGGCCATAAAACCATTCCCTCCAGGTCATTTCACCAAAGAAATAAATGCCGGCAAAGATTAACCCTAGTACACCCCAGCCGATTAGGGCATTCCTTTGCTTTTTAACCCATTCAAAATGATCTTTTTCTAAAAAATGTCCAATTAAAAAGAAAGGAAAGAAAAAGAACGTTCTCGACAAACTTAACCATTCATTTACTTCACCGATGTAACCAATTATTAGAGATACGATTATCGAAGAAACGATTCCATATTTCCTTGAGGTGAATATTGACAATAATATATTCCAACAGAATAAGCTTATTAAGAACCATAAGGCCCACCTTGGGGTCAATATTGAGAATTCAATTGGTTCATCAAATAACTTCTGATAATAAAAGGTATAAATCACCTGGAATATTACATAGGGAATCAATATTTTCTTTATTAGCATCCAAAGGTCCTTTTTACTTTTTATCTTTCTTGAAAAATAGCCGGATACTAAAATAAAAGCTGGCATATGGAATGAAAAAACAAACAAATAAATAGTTAAAATCCATTCGTTTTCTTCTACCATTCGAGCTAATGTGTGTCCTAAAACCACTAGTACGATTAAAACAGCTTTCGCATTATCAAAATAAGGATCACGTTTCATTAAATCTTACCTCCCTTTAAGGAAACTGTTCGTTATATTTCCTAATCCTTAATTATGCTTTGAATGAAAAAACCGGCTTTCCTCTAAAAAAGGATTGCCGGCTTTTTTACTAAAGGAAATTCAATGGAGTATCTACCATATCATAGCTTGTTTACAGGATAGTTAATGGCAAATAACAGTTTGATAACAGAGACTTAAACTAGGGGTCCAACCGCCAATTGCAGCCTTCTTATGGCACACCCGTTTAGTGACTGGCCGGAACGTATAATCCCTTCCAAAATTTCAAATCTCCAAGCAGTTCCATATGTTTTCGCCTTACCAAAACGGGTAGTGTATTATAGAAGCATGAGTATGATAACGTCTCTCTATAGGAGGAATGTTCATGAATCCGGTCATTTTATTTGATGGGGAATGCAACTTTTGCGATTCGAGTGTCCAATTCATCATAAAGCGGGATCCGCAGGGGCTTTTTCATTACGCTTCGCTTCAAAGTGAGGCGGGACAAGAGTTGCTGAAGAAGTATGATGTTCCTGCAGATATAGATAGCATGGTGCTGATCGAAAGGGATAAGGCCTACTATAAATCGTCTGCTGCCTTGAGGATTTGCCGCCGCTTGCAAGGGACGTGGAAATTGCTTTACGGTTTCATCATCGTTCCAAGCTTCATCCGGAACTTCGTGTATGATTACATTGCCAGGAACCGTTACAAATGGTTCGGAAAGAAAGAAGAAAGCTGTATGCTGCCTTCGCCAAGTGTTCGAAAGCGGTTTTTATAAAAAAGACCTCATCAACAAGCAAAAAGGACTTCAAGTAATTCGAGGTCCTTTTTGTTTTTTTGTATTAGAAATGGTAAAAAAAAGACGATCGGCAATCATTGCTTTTCGTCCTTTTCATTGTGTAAATGTGGAATATCTCCATAAATGGTTGGCCGTAGGATGCGCCATCATTTCAAGCCCTTTGTTTTCCGCTAAGTGCAGGGGGGCCCAGTTCTGTTCATCTGCCTCCTTTAGGTAGACCTCGTGATGCGGTGCCTGATCATGATAGCCGGCTATATTGATTTCACCATTTCGGTAAAAGGTCCCGATCACTTTATAATCCACGGCAGGAGAAATGATGATTGGGTTGCCTACGGAGTGTGTCAGCTGAATCGTCGTTTTCTCATGATTGGTTAATACGCGCTTCACTACAATGTCTTCATCCGAGGCCACTCCTTCTTCAAGGAAATCCCCATCATGATTGTAGGCCTCACTTTTCCCGACTGCTTTGGTACATTCAATCTCGGCTTCACTTTCCTTTTCGTGAATGTTCACATCGACCCTAGTCCGGAAACGGGATGATTCAGGATCAAACCCGCGGTTGTCTCCTTTAAAATAGGGAACCTTTGAGGCAAGATTGGGGTTCTTCAGCCACCCTTCCGGTAAAAAGGTGGAATAGCGCAGCTGCCAATTTCTTTTCTTTTTACCATCCTCGGGGTTTTCACCTGGGTGCAAAAGCTGTTTTACAGGTCCTATCTTTTTAGTATTCGTTATTTCCTCGATCGCTGCCTGTGCTTGGGATGAACCTTTTTTTACGGCTCCGACAATACTTGCTACAAGGGATTTCACGGCATAGGACTCCTGCTCTGAACGCGGAAGGGGCCGCTTTGCTTTAATGGTATAAGTGTATTCCTGCTCATCACTAATACTCCGGTCACTGAAGGAACATCCACCCACTTTCCCAATATCCATGCCGTTTCGGTATACCCGATACTCTTTTATTCCCTTGATGGGCTCCCATTCCAGGCTGGCTTGGCCTTTCGCGACAATCGTGGTGAATACCAAATCCAAAAGGATATTATCCTCTTTTTTATTCTCGGCGGTCGTTGATGTCTGTATTTTCATCCTGTTCACTGCCTGTTTTTTTCCATTCAAGCTATCTATCGTGTACGTATAGATGGTTCCTGGAGTCAGTCCCTGATCTGCCATCCTTGGCTCCGGCCCGCTGTAAATCAGCTCTTGCCCCCTGAATACCCGATAGAAACCACCTTCATCAGGCCACATAAGCTTTATGGAATCTTCTTTCCGTTCGATCTTACACATCAATGAAGCCGTTTTGAATACCGCTTGATGCTTCCTCTTATTTGAAATGAGATAAGCGATGCCCGCAAGACCAAGAGCAAGCAATGAATGCCGTGCAGTGAATGTAACTCCGCCTATTTTTAAACGGGGAAATGAATCATGGACAATCAACTTCTTCATCACCTCTTTCTATTCCAGGTGTTATTTCTTTACCCACTTTAATTTCCAAGCACACTTTGGAATGTGCTGTGAAGGGAATTTCCATGTGATGGCATAAAAAACCGAGGGAATGGTTGCTCCCTCGGTTTTTTATGAGTTTCCTCGATTATATTTTAACGGCGGCTTTTTTGCCCGCCTTTGCGTCCTGCTTCTTCACGGCTCATTTTTCCATCATCGGAACCATCTCGTTGATTGGCCCGTGCCTCTCCGCCTTTTTCGCCGATTTCCTGATAGAATTCCTTATCATGTTTTTCGGATGTCGCTTCTCCGCCTTTTTGGCCAATCTCTTGATAGAATTCCTTATCATGATTTTCGGATGTTGCTTCTCCGCCTTTTTGGCCAATCTCTTGATAGAATTCCTTATCATGATTTTCGGATGTTGCTTCTCCGCCTTTTTGGCCAATCTCTTGATAGAATTCCTTATCATGATTTTCGGATGTTGCTTCTCCGCCTTTTTGGCCAATCTCTTGATAGAATTCCTTATCATGATTTTCGGATGTTGCTTCTCCGCCTTTTTGGCCAATCTCTTGATAGAA
>NZ_JBHTYI010000025.1:0-64243 GCF_043656335.1 Peribacillus sp. NPDC056705
GAGAAAATTAAACGACCTGAGTCCGATAGAATACCGAACTCAAGTCTTAGAAGCTGCTTAAACTATATGTCTAACTTTATTGGGTCAGATCAACTTGATGAAAATCGAGCTTGCCTACAGTTTTTTTTATGTCCTCTCCAGGCACTCGCTTTCCGCGGTCGGTCCGGGAGGCTTTGTTTTAAAGACTATGATTTAAAACAAGATCCTTAATGGTTTTTGACTGTTTTATGAAACCCTCAATGAATTTCTGAAATCAACTCCGAACGTTTTTTGAGGGTTTGGAAAATATGCCATTTTGATTGGCTGAAGAATGCGTATTCCGAATTCCATCGCCAAAGTTTAGCCCCTTTAAAACGGCTTATCATTCCAAACCCTCAGCTACAACCCGCCCCCAGGCCTCACTATCATGCATTCCAATATGCCTCGAATTTTATTGTAAATCGCTTACGAAATAAAAAGATGCGCTATTGTGCACAATTGTTTAAAGAGTATATTATTGTGCAGTACCTATGACAACATTCGGACTTAGAAACGCTACATTTTTAATAAGAAGTGAGATATCGTAGAAGCAGGGAGAGGGATTGAGAATGTTTTTAGATGAAAGAAGCGCCAATTTACTAAAACTATTACAGCATTCGCCCATTTCAAAAATGAAAGAACTTGAAGCCCAAACAGGTCTGACGAGAAGGCAAATCCAATATGGTCTGAGCAAAGCGAATGACTGGCTCCAATTTCATGGATATCAACCGATTCAATATAATCGTGAAATGGGCTACTCCTTTTCTGAAACGATCAGGGATGAAGAATTGAATGTAAAACTGACAAAACGCAATTATATATTTTCAGAGACAGATAGGGAAAAAGTTTTTTACCTTATGATCCTGTTAAGCCGAGAAGAATTGTCCGTCTATCATTTCCAGGCGATCACCGGGCTTTCACGTAATACGGTGTTGAAGGATTTAAAAAGACTTAAAGAGAAAAACAGGGACATTTCGCTCAAAATCCAGTATTCCAAACAAGATGGCTATGTGGTGATTGGGGAAACCCGAGTAAAGAGATATATCATTGAACGTCTCGTGCATGATGTACTGAACAGTCCCAATAGTGAGTTGATCATGGAATGCATATGGGGAAACCATGAAAAGCAAATCAGCCCGATCCGGTTTCAGCTTGAAAGGATCGAACGTAAATTGGGCATCACCTTTACGGATGAACGGCTTCATGAACTGAGCTATTTATTTCTATGTACTGATCAGCTCATAGGAAAAGGGGAAGAGTTACAGGCAGACCAGAGCTGGGCGCCGTTTGTTGCGACGGAAGAATACAAAATGGTTGAGGAAATGACCAGAACGAATGCCTTTCAATCAGTATGGAGCGAAACGGAAAACTTATACGCAACCTTACATTTACTGAGCATGAATCGAACGAAGGATATTTCGCCTCTTAAGGATGATGAAGCCATTCAACACCTTTTGCAGGAAATCGTGGCAGAGTTCGAGAGGCTGGCATTTGTTCACTTGAAAGACAAAGAACAGCTATTCCAACAATTATACGTTCATTTCAAACCGGCATATCATCGCCTGCGGTATGGTCTTCCGCAAATGAACCCGATGACGGGACGGGTGCAGAAGGTCTATCCTGAATTGCATCATTTGACAAAAAAATCCCTGTGGGTGCTGGAGAAAGAAATTGGCTGTCCGGTATCGGAAGAGGAAGTCGCATACTTCACCGTCTATTTTGGCGGATGGCTGCGCAGGCAAGGGACGACATTGGATGATCGAAAACGGGCAATTGTCGTATGCCCGAATGGCATTGGCATCAGCAATATCCTCATTTATACATTGAGGGAATTATTTCCGGATATATTGTTCCTGGACGTTCTGTCCGTTAGAAATGCGGCTGAATACCCACTGTCGTACGATCTTGTTTTTTCAACGGTGCATATGAGAACAAAAGCGGCATTATTCGTTGTACCGCCCATTTTGGAAATGCAGGACAAACATACATTACGCCAGCAGGTCATGCAGGAATTGTATGGATATACGACGGAAAGTGTGGATGTTGCAGCTTTATTAAAGATCATATCCAAGTATGCAACCATCCATGAACAGGATCAGCTTGAAAAAGCATTGAAGTCGAATGTGTATACCCATACACCAAAAATAACCCAATTTTCTTTAAAGGAGGCAGAGAAGCCTGTGTTAGAAGAACTGCTCAATATGCAAACGATCCAATTACAGCGGCATGTTTCCGATTGGAAAGAAGGCATTCAAGTCGCGGCCAAGCCTCTCGTGGACTTAGGAACCGTAGAGGAACGGTATGTGGATGCCATGATCGAGGCGATAGAAACTAATGGACCATATGTAGTGATAACGCCTGGAGTGGCGATTCCCCATGCACGTCCGGAGCAGGGGGTCAGGTCTTTATCCATGAGTTTGCTGAAATTGGATGAAGCCGTGGACTTTGCGCCGGATAAACCGGTACGCCTGATAATCATTTTGGCGGCCGTGGATAACGATTCGCACCTGCGGGCATTGATCCAGCTCACTCAATTATTGAATGAACCAGCCAATATAGAAGAAATTTTAAGCACTTCAGATAAATCGGTCCTTATGGATTACGTTCATAAATATTCGAAGGAGGAAGCGGAATGAAAATCATGGTAGTATGCGGAAACGGATTGGGAAGCAGCTTCATCATGGAGATGAATGTGAAGAAAGCGTTGACGGAAATGGGCAAGACAGCCGAGGTGGATCATACGGATCTGGCATCCGCAAAAACGGTTCAGGCGGATATTTTCCTGGGGGCGGCGGATATTGTGGGTCAGCTGGATGATGGAACCCGGACGATCGTCACACTGGAAAACATGATGAGCATCCCTGAAATCAAATCTAAATTGGAAATGCATGTAGGATAAAAAAAGGAGAGATTGATATGAAGAAAATCATGGTAGTATGCGGAAATGGATTGGGAAGCAGCTTCATCATGGAGATGAATGTGAAGAAAGCATTGACGGAAATGGGTAAGACAGCCGAGGTGGATCATACGGATCTGGCATCCGCAAAAACGGTTCAGGCGGATATTTACCTGGGAGCGGCGGATATTGTCGGTCAGCTGGATGATGGAACCCGGACGATCGTCACACTGGAAAACATGATGAGCATTCCTGAAATCACATCGAAGTTGGCTTCACATCTATAAGAAGTAAACATAAGAAGAGGGGGAGAGGCAATGCTGGAACTTATCATGAATGACATCTTGGGTACACCTTCCATACTTGTGGGGCTGTTTGCCCTCATCGGCCTGCTGTTACAGCGGAAATCCAGTGCGGATGTTGTATCTGGAACGCTAAAAACCGTCATGGGCTTCATTATCATTGGAGCGGGAGCGGCAGTGCTCATTGGCGCCCTTGATATATTCAGTAAAATGTTCGATCATGCATTCAATGTACAAGGCGTCATACCGAATAACGAAGCCATTGTCGCAGCCGCCCAAAGTGATTTTGGGACTTCGACTGCACTAATCATGGTTTTTGGTATGGTTGTCAATGTTTTGCTGGCTCGTTTCACGCCATTTAAATATATATTCTTAACGGGACACCATACCTTATTCATGGCTTGTTTACTTGCAGTCACGCTTTCGGTCGGCGGGCTCGATGGATTTCCGCTTATCTTGGTCGGTTCCATTCTATTGGGAGTATGCATGGTGATGTTCCCAGCCCTCCTTCAGCCATACGTACGGAAGATTACCGGAAGCGATGATTTTGCCATCGGACATTTCGGGACAATAGGATATTTTGTATCCGCGACTGTTGGAAAATGGTTTGGAAATAAGGAAAAAACGACAGAGCAAATCAAGGTTCCAAAATCTTTAGGATTCCTGAGGGACACATCAGTCGCTGTATCGCTTACAATGACGATGTTCTTCGTGATCGTCGCATTATTTGCCGGACAGAACTATATTGAAACGGAATTATCCGGCGGTTCGAACTTCATCGTATTCTCTTTCATCCAGGCGATAACATTCGCTGCAGGAGTCTATATCATCCTTGCAGGAGTACGGATGTTAATTGCTGAAATCGTCCCTGCATTCAAAGGGATTGCCGATAAAGTCGCGCCGAATACAAAACCTGCATTGGACTGTCCGACCATTTTTCCATTCGCTCCAAATGCAGTGATCATCGGGTTCCTATTCAGTTTCTTGGCTGGACTATTATCCATGTTCCTCCTTCCGGTACTTGGATTGAAAGTAATCGTTCCAGGGCTCGTACCGCATTTCTTCACCGGAGCTGCAGCAGGAGTATTCGGAAATGCCACAGGAGGCAGACGCGGAGCGATGCTAGGATCCTTTGCCAACGGGCTCATCATTAGTTTCCTGCCGGCAATACTCCTGGTCTTCTTGGGGGATGTAGGGTTCGAAGGTACCACATTCGGTGATTCGGACTTTGGTGTGGTCGGTCTCTTGATCCTAAGCGTCATGAAACTTTTAGGATTATCCTAAACTGTTATACTGATAAGTAAAGAAACAAAAATAAATGAATGAAACCAACAGCCTAAGATCTTTATAGATAATGGGCTGTTGGCATTTTCATATCAATCGGATTTTTGAGGTGATTTGCATGACCAACAAAGCGATTGTGCTCGATTTGGATGGCACGACATTGAACGAAAGAAACACTGTGAACGAGACGCTGGAACAATACATAGGCGAACTCAGGAAAAGAGGCAAGCTGATTTTCATTGCAACAGGAAGGACGCTTGAAGAAATGAGGGACGTTTTGCCATCCGGCATGGAAGCCGATGGAGTGGTGACTGCCAATGGAATGTCCGTATTCATCGGAAAGAAGCAGATAGTCGAACACGCCCTGCCGCCGGAACTTGTGGAAGAATTGGTCGCCAAAGCAGGAGCGGAAGAGATTTTTTACGAAGTTCATCCGAACGATGGAACACGGATGGCATTACTTAAAGATAAAGACTATATGGTTAAACAAGGTTTGATGCCAAAGCCTGAGACAGTCGATGAAAATGAATGGCTATCAAGACAGGATGCAGTGGAAGACAAAATAAGATGGTCAGAACAACTGGATATAGGCAGCGTAGCCAAAATCTACTTCTTCAGCAATGAAATGAATACGATTCGAAAATGGAAAGCGGAGCTGGGGAAAATCAAGCAGTACAATGCCTTTACCACAGCCTCCTCCACCCATCATAATGTAGAAGTGACCGTGGAAGGCATCACAAAAGCAACAGGCGTTCACCTGCTGCTGAAGCATTTCCAGCTGGCACCGGAAAATATCCTGGCAGTAGGCGATGGCGAAAATGACCTCCCGTTATTCCAACTCGCCGGGCATTGCGTTGCCATGAAAAACGCCACGGACCTGGTCAAAGAACAAGCCGCTGAAGTGACGGAGCATTCATATCGAGAAGACGGACTGTATCGCTTTTTAAAGGGAATGTTTCACTAAGATAACCTGGAAGGCAAGAATAAGATCTAATCTTGCTTGTGGGATTTGAACGTTGATTGGATGCATTTAGAGTCAGACGATCGAAGGCAAAAAAACATCAGGGGGATTTCACATCCCCCTGATGTTTTTTGTTTATCATGTATCTTATTTATTCCCTGGAGCAGGTTGATCGATCCCTTTAATTCTATGGCTATGCCCATCATCTTCCGTTGTGTGAAAATCGTAATAGTGAACGTGCATGCCATTTCCAACCGGAATGGGTGGTCCCGAATATGCCTTATAATAATGGGTATGCCCATCCTCAAATAACACATATCCTTCAGTATAATGAATATGTTCTCCCTCTTGTGATGGAATTGGCGGGGAAGTTACATCTAAACATTGATGGACATGGCCTTCAGCTACGGAGGTATAATCAACAGATCCATGATTATGATGTGGTACGAACCCAGATACAAAATCATCTTTTCCTACTTTATTCAACCTCTCCACCCCTTGTATAAACAAACGTTTTATAAAGCATATGCTTGGAAAAATAAGAAGATTCTTAACGTAAATTTATGTAAAGGGATTAACACGTGAAAAACCACAATACATGAACATAAATCCAGGGTTAAAAGCTCTTTAAGTGCCAGGTGGGATCAGTTTAAATGATAAAATAGAAAGACTAATGAATTGAAGGAGGATTATCATCTTGGAAGCCAAATGTGTTAAGTTCTATGAGTTCGGGAATCCGCAAAAGGTTTTAAAAGTTGAAAATAAATGTATTCAAAAACCGTTCGAGGGGGAAGTCCTCGTTCGGATGACTACACGTCCCATTAACCCGTCTGATTTGCTGCCCATTCGCGGTGCATATTCCCACCGAATTCCCTTGCCTTCCATACCCGGTTATGAAGGGGTCGGCATTGTAGAAGAGGTGGGTCCATCGGTTTCGAACGAGCTGATAGGCAAGCGTGTTCTGCCTTTGCGCGGTGAAGGGACCTGGCAGGAATATGTTAAAACATCAGCGGATTTGGCCATCGTCATTCCCGATTCGATCGAGGATTATATTGCAGCGCAATTATATATAAACCCGATAACCGCATGGCTAATCTGTACAGAAGTATTGGCATTGAAACCGGATGATGTATTACTCGTAAATGCTTGCGGATCTGCCATTGGGCGTATCCTTGCCCAGTTATCCAAGATACTTGGATTTAAGCTGATTGCTGTAACGAGAAACAATAAGTATACGGAGGAACTGCTTAAACTTGGTGCTTCATATGTGATCGATACGTCCCGATCATCCTTGCATGATGAAGTGATGGAATGGACGAATGGGCGCGGAGCGAAAGCGGCCATAGATTCAGTGGGCGGCAACGATGGTTCAGAGCTAGCTTTTTGTGTTCGGCCTAATGGCATCTTATTAACGATCGGCCTTTTATCAGGACAGTCTGTAAATTGGGCGGAAATTTCACAAAGGACAAAAGTGGAAGTTAAAATGTTTCATCTTCGGCATTGGAATCAGCAGGCTTCTGTACAAACTTGGCATGAAATGTTTAACCTTTTGTTGGGTTTCATTAATGATAAAAGATTGAAGTTCATGATGCCGGCTTCCTACTACAGCCTTCAAGATGTGCAAAAAGCCATTCAAGTCGCCAGCAATGGAGGGAAGATTTTCTTAAACAACTAATTTCGCATGAGTCATGCATCTTGGAGCTCTTCCAATAGGTTCCTAAGGTAAATGAAAATGACCCCTGATAATATGGAATTACTTGATTACCTGTAAGGTGCTAGTTTAGAATGCGGAATAGACCATGTTGATACATGATACGACTTTGGAGGAACTACTTATGAAAACCATATATGTGAATGCTATATTTTTTACTATGGACAAGGAAAATCAAATCTTTGAAAACGGCATGATGATTGTACAAGATCGTACCATATCCTACATCGGCCAGCATGATGAACAACAATTGGCAGATGCAGATCAAGTGGTCAACCTTGGCGGGAAATGGATCATGCCAGGCCTTGTGAATGCCCATTCGCATATTGTAATGACCCTTTTACGCGGTATCGGGGACGATATGCTGCTGAAGCCATGGCTTGAAACGAAAATATGGCCGCTTGAAAGCCAGTTTACAACGGAAATCGCCTCTGTAAGCTCTCAGCTTGGCATTATGGAAATGATGAAATCAGGAACCACGACATTTTCGGATATGTTTAATCCGAATGGAATAGATGCAGGTGCTGTCATGGAGACGATAGGCGAAACAGGAGTGCGCGGAGCCTTCTCCTACACGATCTTCAGCTTGGGTACCGAAAAAGACCAAAAAGCGAACCTCATGGGGGCAGAAATGTTTTCAAAAAACTATAAAACGTTTGCCGATGGACGCCTGACTGCCATGGTCGCCCCACATAGCCCATATGCCTGCACACCTGAAGCGATCATGGAAAGTGCACGGATTGCAAAAGAGAATGATTTGATGGTGCACATCCACGTATCGGAAACGGATTTTGAAATCCTCGACATCCAAAAGCGTTACGGATCCCGTCCTGTCGAGCACCTTCGCCGTCTAGGTCTGTTCGATCAGCCTACCGTGATGGCACATGGTGTGGTTCTCAATGATGAAGAGCGGGCGATACTGAAACAGCATGATGTTCGCGTTGCCCACAATCCAATCAGTAACCTGAAGCTCGGATCTGGAATTGCCGATGTCGTCAGCCTTCTTGATGCAGGCATTAAAGTGGGAGTAGCAACAGATGGCGTCGCCTCCAATAACAACTTCGATATGTTCGAAGAAATGAGGACAGCTGCATTACTGCAAAAAGGAATCTATAAGGATGCCACTAAATTCTCTGCCCAAACAGCACTAGCCATGGCCACAAGAATGGGAGCAGAAGCGATAGGCATGAGCCATACAGGATCACTGGAAGCTGGTAAAAAAGCAGATTTCATCACCATTTACCCATATGACAAAGAACACCTGCAGCCGCTGAGTGAAGCCTATTCGCACCTGCTTTATGCAGCACGCGGAAATGATGTTTGTGATGTGTATATCGATGGCAAAATGGTCGTGAAAGAAAGACATTGCTTAACGATCGATGAAGAAAAAGTAATCGCCGAAACGAATCGCCTGCAAGGTACACTATCACGTTAACCTGGTGGGAAAACAAACGGATGCACAGAAAAAGGAGCTGCCATTTGCAGCTCCTTCTTTTTATGGACCCAATGATGAAGATGTGGGAGGACCAGTAAGGAATAGTTCGCAGCGAATGGCCGTCAAAAAGGAATGACCGCTAGTAATGTAGAATAAATTGTAACTAACACTCTGAAATCCGTCCTGAGTCCAGTTTCTTGGAAATATGGAAACAAAGTAGGTATGGCAAAAATGGTTAAATACAAAAAATGCTGCTGACCGCAAAATATTAACCAACTGGATAAAAAATCTTTGCCACAATGGATCATGAATTTCACCAATAGCTGAAAAAGGAGGACAAGATGAATGGATAGTGAATCTTCATTATTAAAAGAGCATTTGTATCAGCTAGAGGAGAAATTGTTAAAATCTGAAGTCCGTAAATCACCAGAAGAGCTTTCATTATTATTGAAAGATGATTTCTTTGAGTTCGGCAGTTCGGGTAACATATGGTCTAAAAACGATTTTTTGGGACAAGAGGGAGCCGGATCGGTGAAGAGGACAATAAGTCAATTTGATATGCATCCATTGTCTGAGGATACCGTTTTAACGACGTACCGGATTTTTGATGAAGATAAAGTGGAACATACCTTAAGGAGTTCAATCTGGAAATGTACGAATGGAAGATGGCAAATGTTTTTTCATCAAGGCACGAAAACGAAAGGGCCCCGCTAGGCCTATTATTTATGAATAAGAATTATCATAAAAATGCGTAAGTAAAATGAGATTTGCTTGTTTAAAAAAATATTTCAATAAAATGATTGGGGTGGGTGAATCTGATCTTTCGTACCATTGATACCGATAAAGATAAAGAGATTATCATTAAATTTAGGAAAGATTCCTATGTTGTAAGTTTTGGATCTGAAGATGGTTTTGGAGATGAGAATACATATCTGCAACGAATGAAAGAACGGGTCCGGAAATTTCCGGATGACAGGTGATCATTGAAAAGGACCAAGAACCGATTGGCCAGATGGAACTTCAAATTCGGGAGTATGAAGGAACAGAGATTGGCTATGTGAATCTTTTTTATCTTATTCCCGATTACCGCAGTAAAGGCCTTGGCAAGGAATTGGTTCGCTATGCAGAAAACTTTTTCAGGCAATTTAACGTCTCCGAATATCATTTAAGGGTTTCTCCGGATAATGGAAGGGCGATTCGTTTATATACGAATTCAGGCATGAAGAAGATAAGCGAAGAAAATGAAAAATACCTTGTATGGAGAATGAGCAAATCGATTTAAAGTTATATTGATATAATTAAAATCTATCAATTCACTATACTATAAAAATATTTAGCGTGATGAAAAATATGGTTGACTTTAGAGAAATTAGAATATATAGTGAAGGACATAATTAAATATAACGTTAATTCTTATCAAGAGATGTGGAGGGACTTGGCCCTATGATACCTCGGCAGCGGGTTTTTACTTTTGTAAAAATACTGTGCTAATTCCAACGGACGAAAGTTTGAAAGATAAGAAGGAGCTTTTCTTAGATAATTAATTTAAGAGTTTACTCTTTTTTTATGTCTAAAAGAGGCCTCTTCTGTCTGATGACGGAAGAGGCCTCTTTTGTTTATTCAAAATGTATATGGTTATTTGGAGAATTGGTGCAATTACTCGTAAGTTTGGCAGATTTACTCGTGAGTTTCACGCATTTACTCGTGAATTCCGCGCATTTACTCGTGAATTCCGCGCATTTACTCGTGAATTCCGCGCATTTACTCGTGAATTCCAAAAATTTAACCCTATCATTATGAAACTTGGCAAAGCTCTTCTCTAGATAATGAATTCGTACAAATAAACAGCATGGGGGGAGATTGGATGATTGAGTTTCAACATGTCAAAAAGGTTTATCAAACAAAGAAACAGACTGTCGAGGCTTTGAAGGGCATCAATTTGACAGTGGAAAAGGGGGATATATTCGGTGTAGTCGGTTATAGCGGGGCCGGGAAGAGTACGTTGATCAGGTTGGTCAATTTGCTTGAACATCCTTCAGATGGTTCGGTGATTGTTGGGGGCAAGGATTTAACCAAATTGAACCCGAAGGAATTGCGGGCAGAAAAGAAAAAAATCGGGATGATTTTTCAGCATTTTAATTTGCTGAACTCAAAGACCGTTTTTGATAATATCGCCATGCCGCTGATTTTATCGGGAACCCCTGGTAAAGAAATCAAAAAGCGGGTAGGAGAGCTGTTGGAGTTCGTTGGCTTATCGAGCAAAGCAAAGAGTTATCCGGAACAATTATCCGGCGGCCAAAAGCAGCGGATCGGCATTGCGAGAGCATTGGCTACCAATCCATCGATCTTATTGTGTGATGAGGCTACCTCGGCATTGGATCCACAAACAACGAGTGCTGTTCTGCAGCTCTTAAAGAAAATCAATAAAGAATACAATATCACCATTCTGCTAATCACTCATGAGATGTCTGTCATTAGGGAAATTTGCAATAAGGTAGCGGTCATGGAGGGCGGATGTGTCGTTGAACAAGGTTCGGTTTTCGAAGTTTTTGCGAAGCCGCAAACGGATATTGCAAAAAACTTCGTGAGAACGGTCATACATGACGAAATCCCACAAAGTTTCCTAAAAAGCATAGGGTCCCATATCCCGATTATTTGGAAAATTAATTTTATTGGAACTACTTCGGGTACTCCTTTACTTTCAACGATCTCGAAGAAATATGATGTTCATTTAAGTGTTTTATCAGCCAATATTTCTGAAATTCAGGAAACGCCTTTCGGGAATTTGATCATCGAAGTGACCGGGAACAAAAATGAGGTGGAAAAGGCTTATCAATATATTAAAGACGAGGGGATTCTCGTCCAGGAGGTGCAGATTTAATGGTTAATACGCTTTGGGGAATGGAAATAACGGCAGATCAGCTGTCGACAGCTTTCGGTGACACACTTTATATGGTAGCCATCTCATTGGTATTTTCCGGATTGATTGGGCTTCCGCTCGGTATCCTGCTTGTCATTACAAGAAAGGGTCACATCCTGGAGAATAAATGGGTCTTTAATGTATTGAACCCGATCATCAATATATTGCGGTCGGTTCCTTTCATCATCTTGCTTGTAGCACTTATTCCGTTTACAAGAATGATTGTAGGCAGTGCAATCGGAACGAATGCGGCCATTGTTCCGTTAATCTTTTACGCGGCCCCTTATATTGCCCGGCTTGTGGAGAACTCCCTGTTGGAAGTGGACAAAGGGATCATCGAGGCAGCTCAGGCGATGGGGGCGACGACATGGCAAATCATTTACCGCTTTTTGATTCCCGAGGGACTTAGTTCATTGATCCTTACATTTACAACAGCGACAATCGGGCTTGTTGGTTCTACGGCCATGGCAGGTGCCGTCGGTGCAGGCGGGGTCGGAGATCTAGCTTTGGCTTACGGTTATCAAAGGTTCGATACGATGACGATGATCGTCACGGTGGCGGCGCTCGTGATCATCGTTCAATTATTGCAATCCACCGGGAATTTCGTTTCAAGAAAAATCAGAAGAAGATAAACATAACAGGAGGTAGGAGAAATGAAGAAAATCTTATTAACGATCATCGTATTGGCATTGGCCATCGTGTCTGCAGCATGCGGGAAAAAAGAAGGTGCATCAGGCGGTTCGGATGATGTGAAAACAGTGAAAGTCGGTGTCAGCAGCGGGGATACGAGAACATGGGAATATATTGTCGATATAGCGAAAGAGGAAGGGCTTAATATCGAACTGGTCACTTTCAATGATTATATCCAACCGAACCTTGCGTTAAGTGAAGGTGAAATCGATGCCAATTCATTCCAAACGGTCGCTTACTTCGATGAATTCGTTCAAGATCAAAATCTGAAATTAGAGGCCATCGGGTCGACTGTCATTGCGCCCATGGGCCTTTATTCGAAAAAACATAAAAGTCTTAAGGATCTTCCGGATGGTGCTACGATTGCCGTTCCGAATGAAGCGACAAACTTCGGCCGTGCACTGCTCCTTCTTCAGGAAGCTGGATTGATTACATTGAAAAAGGAATTCAATGGATCGGGATCATTGGAAATCATTAAGGATAATCCGAAAAAATTGAAAATCCAGCCTGTTGCTGCCGGCAATACGCCTCGTTTATTGGATGATGCCGATGCTTCAGCCATCAATAATAACTTTGCTGTCGAAGCGGGCCTTACTTTAAAAGATTCATTATTCCATGAAAGTAAAACGGCGAAACCATATATTAATATCATTGCAGTTAAAAAGGGAAATGCCGATCGTCCTGAGCTGCAAAAATTAGTGGAGCTTTATCAATCGAAAAAAGTGGAAGCGTTCATAGAAAAAACGTTTAAAGGAAACACCATTCCTGCATATGTTTCTGTCGATGAATTGGTCAATTACCAGGATGCTTGGACAAAACCAGCAAATGAAAAATAATGCTTGAGACCAAGTGGAGGAATGCCGGATGGATGCAAGATGCCTATCCGGCTCCTTAAACCAAAAAGGGGAGATACGAATATGGCGAGAGAATTAGTGCAGAAGCAGCATCAGCAGATCATTGAAGATCACATCGACCTTCATTCCAAATTATATATCGAAACGAGTCAAGCCATTCATGCCAAACCCGAAATTGGGAATCAAGAATTCTTCGCTTCGGATACATTAACCGGAATACTTCGAAGCGAAGGATTTGAAGTGACCCGCAATATTGCCGGACATGAAACAGGATTCATCGCCAAAAAAACCTCTTCAAAGAAAGGACCCACAATTGCCTTTTTAGCCGAATATGATGCATTGCCGGGTTTAGGCCATGCTTGCGGTCATAATATCATCGGCACGACGAGTGTTGCAGCTGGCATTTCCTTGGCTCAAGTACTGGAGGAAACAGGCGGAGAGGTGATTGTTTTCGGAACACCGGCAGAAGAGGGCGGGCCGAATGGAAGCGCAAAAGGCAGTTTTGTGAAGCACGGTCTATTTGATGGGGTGGATGCGGCGATCCTTATCCACCCTGCCGGGAAAACGGGTGTCACAAGTCCGTTTTTGGCTGTCGACCCCCTTGATTTTCATTTTTACGGGAAGTCAGCGCATGCAGCAGCAGCACCTGAAGAAGGCGTGAATGCACTTGACGCGGTGATTCAGCTGTTCAATGGCATTAATGCTTTGCGCCAGCAGCTACCAGCCGAGGTCAAAATCCACGGAATCATCACCAATGGCGGGGAAGCGCCTAACATCATTCCTGAATATGCTTCCGCCAGATTTTACATTAGAGCAACAACATGGAAACTTTGCCAAGAAGTGTCCAAAAAAATACGTGCTGTTGCTGAAGGTGCTGCACTTGCCACAGGAAGTAACGTAAAAGTTGAACGCTTCCAAAATGAAGTGCTCGATTTTGTCATTAATCCAGTCCTGGATGAACTGTTAAAAGAAGAACTGGCTCAATTAGGGGAAGCGGTGGCTCCTCGAAAAGAGAGCGGCTATGGTTCGACGGATGCAGGTAATGTAAGCCATGTAGTGCCGACAGCACATCCTTACATAAAAATTGGCCATGATGAGCTGATTGCCCATACGAATGAATTCCGCGACTGTGCCAAATCTCCTGCTGGAGACAAAGCCATCCTGACCGGAGCAAAAGCCCTTGCACTTACAGGGTATAAATTGATTTCGGATCAAGACCTGTTGGATAAAGTGAAAGCAGCATTTCATGAAGCGAAGCAAAAATAAATAAGATGCAGGAAAAAAATTATTGACTGCGGATTACAGAGTTAGTATCATTAAAAATAATAATACCTAGTAATTAAATAGGAATTATAGGTTAATTGACCGGAAAACCGGAGACTTTTCTTTCATGTAAAGAGGTGTCTCCGGTTTTTTTGAATGGGCAAGCCGAAAGATTATAAGGAGGATTTATCATGGGGATATTATTACGTAAAGCGATTGAGAAAAAAAGAAACTTCCTGATAAACAAGTTAATTAACGAGGGGGTTTATAAAAAGAATGACAGCCATCTTTTTGAATTGACCTTAACCGATTTAGAGAATGAATATATGAAAATAAGGAAAATCGGGGAGAAGGAATCCGACGGTCATTCCCCCTGTCTAAGGATAAATTTCATATAATCTCAGAATAAAAGGAGATGGAGAAATGAGGAAGGGCGTGGAAGAAAGGCGGGAGGCATTGATCTATAAACTGATGATCCATACTGTAAATAAGAGTGTGGAACAGTTGAAGAAGTTAACTTTAAAAGAATTGGAAACAGAGTATAAAAAGGTTCAAAATGACTGTCATCCCCATAGTGATGCGGGTTCGATACATTGGATCAATGCAAAACGGCATTAGGCCGATGTTCATGATCCATAAAAAATTTCATCATTTTGCTAACGGCTATCTGTGCTGATTCTGCATGATAGTTTGAGCTGTAAGGGTCGCTGAATCCGTGTTTTCCATTGAATTTATGAATTTCGAGATTCTGTATTTCTAAAGCTGAAATTAACTCGTCCACATTAAATGAAGGCTCTTCCAGTGGGAAAAATAGCAATGCAGGGCATTGTGGCGCTAATTCTGCATAATTCCTAATGCGCGAACCGTAGTATCCAACTATTCCATCGACACATTCTTCCTCACTGCACAGCCATGCTACAGTTGCCCCTGCACTGAATCCAAGGATAAAAATCTTTTGGTATTCATCTTTAATATCCGATAATATATCCTTTATTTTATGTAAAGCGCCCGTGAAACCTACGTTCTCCATAAAATGCCGATACGCAGCCTCCTCTTGGGAATAATCAAAAGGCGTCTCCCGTTCTAACAAATCGGGACAAATCACATCTAAACCCTGTTTTGATAATAACTCACAAAAACCCTGCATATGTTGGTTCAGTCCATATATTTCGTGGATGACAATGATGACAGTATCGGAATTTTTCTGAATGTGGAGCATTTTTATCCCTCCTCGTTTTTTAATGGATTATATAGAGTGTTCAGGAAATATACAAGAAGATTTAATACACTAGCGGAACTAACACGCGTGTGACAAAGTTGTAAGATAATGGATCGAACTGTTAGGAAGAACGATGGAGATTTACTTCCTTTCTCTTTTAATATGAAAGAAAAAGAGGAAGGTTGGGTAAGGAATGGATATTTTTGAGCTGAATATCAATGTATTTAGAATGATCAATGACCTAGGGAAACAATATGATTATTTAAACCCTTCTGCCATTTTCATTGCCGAGTACATGGTTTTTTTCTTAGCATTAGCTGTCATCGTAATATGGTTCACTCGAAATGAACAGAGTAGAATGATGGTTGTTTGTGGGATGATTACATTTGTAATAGCAGAAATGATGGGGAAGATGGCAGGGAAATTGCATTCAAACAATCAGCCATTTGCTGAATTGACCAATGTTAATAAGCTGATTGAAAAGGCAGTGGATAATTCATTTCCAAGCGATCACACCATCTTGTTTTTCTCGTTTTGTATATCCTTTTGGCTTTTCAAAAGAGGATGGTGGCTGTTATGGATCATGCTGGCTTTCCTTGTTGGCATTTCCCGTATTTGGGTAGGTGTCCACTTTCCGGCGGATGTGCTGGCCGGAGCTATCCTGAGCACCATTTCAGGATTGGCGGTTTACATTGTTGTTCCTAAAATAAGCTTGATTCATAAATTATTAGGGGGCTATGAGAGGTGTGAACAAATGATTCTATCCCCGTTGACAAAATCGAAGGAAAAAAGATCAAAGGATTTGTAGGCGGAATCAAGAAACAGGGTTGCTCAGGCAGCCTTTTTTTGTTGAACGGAGTGCAGTGTGATAAATACAAAAATATCCACATCATGTTGTTGGATGGTAAAATAAAGGGAAAACAATCCATTGCAATGGGGGACTTAATATTGATTGATATCCAGGAAATCAAAGATATTATCAGGCATCGCTATCCATTTCTTTTAGTTGATAGAGTACTGGAATTGGAAGAAGGAAAGAGAGCGGCGGCCATTAAAAATGTTTCAGCAAATGAAGAGTTTTTTACTGGCCATTTTCCAAATTATCCAGTGATGCCAGGCGTATTGATCGTGGAGGCATTAGCGCAGGTTAGTGCTGTTGTCATGCTTACAAAAGAAGAAAATAAAGGGCGGATCGGGCTTTTGGCTGGAATCGATGGATGTCGTTTTAGAAAGCAAGTAAGGCCAGGGGACCAGTTACGTTTAGAAGTAGAGATTACTCGCTTGAAAGGTCCCATTGGTAAAGGAAAAGGAAGGGCTACTGTCGATGGAGAAATTGTATGCGAGACAGAGCTCATATTTGCTTTTGGTGATTGATCTATCATGTGCAATAACGGGGGAATGATGGTGATGCCGATAAAAAAAGCCTACGGGTATGTGACAAGAATCAATAAGGGAGTAACACAGGTATTGGTTTTTCAACATCCCATTAAGGAAGCGGGTATACAGATACCCAAGGGAACAGTGAGGCCTCAAGAAGATGCTTGCCAGGCGGTGATTAGGGAAATGAAAGAAGAAACAGGTCTGGAAAATTTTCATGTGCAGATGTTTATTGCAGAAGATTTTTGGGAGAACGCAGATGGTGCCATACATAACAGATATTTTTATCAAATACGTGTATATGATGTTCCTGATGAATGGGACCATCAGCCAACGGGTGGAGGAGATGAAGAGGGGCTGACATTTCATTTCTTCTGGATTTCATCCGAACATGAAGTGCAACTTATTAAAGGGCATGGAGATTATTTAAACCTGATATTTCCGTAACCATTAAGTAGGCAGCAGTTTATCACAACCGGCCAAGGTCATTATTGATCTTGGCCGGCTGTTTTATGATCAGGTTTGTTTTTCGGTAATGAAAGTTTTTACGCTTGGCGGTTCATATGTATTAAATTGATCAAGAAGTCCATTTGGTTCAACATCTACCAGCGCCATGGAACGGAATTTTTCATGCAGGAACTGTTCGTCGGACATATGATTGAATAAAGCGACCAAAGGATCATAATAGTGGTTGATATTTAAGAGTCCGCAAGGTTTTTGATGAAGACCGAGCTGAGCCCAAGTGAAAATCTCAAAGAATTCTTCCAATGTTCCTGGCCCGCCTGGCAAAGCCATGAACCCATCTGCAAGCTCAGCCATTTTTGCTTTTCTTTCATGCATGGACTCCACCACGATCAATTCAGTTAAGTTCTTATGCGCTATTTCCTTTTTTTCTAGAAAATCTGGCATGACGCCAACTACTTTTCCGCCTGCTTCCAGAACGGAATCTGCAACTGCGCCCATGATCCCTACACTTGAGCCTCCATAGACCAGGGTAATATTACGTTTTGCCAGTTCCGCACCCAGTTTTTTAGCCTCATCTACATAGACAGCAGATGCACCTTTGCTTGATCCACAAAATACAGCTAGACTTTTCAAAATATCACATCTCCCCTTTAGTAATCTTCCTTTCTTATCATACAAAATTCAGGAAGATTTGTTAAACTTGAATTAATCTAACTGAAAGGCGGATGAATATGAACGTCACTGAATTTCAACAATGGGTAAAAGATTATTATGAAGCACGAGGATGGTCAGAATTGGACATTTTCATTCGCATCGGCTTTTTGGCAGAAGAAACTGGCGAGGTGGCACGAGCCATTCGCTCCCTTGAAATTGGCAGGGATAGACCTGATGAGGTTAATGGTTCGTATGAAGAAAACAAACAGGAGTTAACCGAAGAATTGGGAGATGTGCTAGGAAACTTGATTGTGATTGCGAACAAGTACAATATCCCATTGGAAGAAGTGTTCAATGCCCATAAAAAGAAACTATCTGAACGCTATCATCATGCATAAGAACCTTTGATTCAATGGATTAACATGAAAATCATCCTGTTTTAAACTTGAAGAGCTGTGACTAACAGCTTTTTTTATGGGTAAATGATAGTTCGTATTACCTGTTTGATTCCTCGAAAATAAAAAAATCCAGACTTTAATCCCCCTTTGTTAACAAATAATTCACAAAATCTGGGTAGTATGCGCGATTGAGATGGGATTTTATTGGGTATACACTTACACTGAAAGGAATGAACATTCATTCCGCATCTTGAAAAAAAGGGGTGAATCATTATGATCACTGCAGTAAATAAACGAGACAGTATAGTATCCAGCGCTTTAGAGCTATTCGCAGAACGGGGATATGATGCGACGACGATTCCGATGATTGCTACATCGGCTGGAGTTGGAGCGGGTACCATTTATCGTTATTTCGAGAATAAGGAAGTGCTGGGCAACAAGATTTTTCAAGAGTACTTGGATATTTTTACTGAAACGGTCAAGAATGGATTTCCTCATGATGATTCAATTCGCAATCAGTTTCACCATATTTTTAAATCAATGGTTCACTTTACAACCGAGCAGGAGCAAGCAATTTATTTTATTAAAATCCATAGTGGAGCCCATTTTTTAAATGAAGATAGTCATGCTAGCTTTCAAGGGTTATTGGATATATTTAGAAATTTCTTTGAATCAGGAAAAGAGAAAAAAGAAATAAAGGAGCTTCCTTCATCCGCTTTGATTGCCATCATTTATGGAGCTTTTCTTGAACTTGAGCGACTTGTTCGCATCGGGGAGTTAGATCCTGACCCAAAACTTTTGGCAGATGTGGAGGAAAGCTTCTGGGATGCAGTCCGATTGCATTATTGGTAAATTTTAACACGTAAACAGAATGAACGTTCATTCCGCATTCTAAACTATTGTAAAGAGGTGCTAATAAAATGGAAAACACAACTCAGTTTCCACAGCCAAAGACATATGGCCCCCTAGGCAGCCTGCCTATCATTGATAAGGATAAGCCGCTTCAGTCCTTCATGAAGCTGGCACGAGAACTTGGGCCGGTTTTTCAGTTTCAATTTCCGGGTCGAATCACTACATTCGTATCCAGTGCCGACCTCGCAAAAGAAATTTGTGATGAAACAAGGTTTGATAAGAAAGTCGGTCCAGCCCTGCAAAAAGTGAGAGCATTTGGCGGCGATGGCCTTTTCACAAGTGAAACGGAGGAGCCAAATTGGAAAAAGGCCCATAACATCCTGCTGCCCAGCTTTAGCCAGCAAGCAATGAAGGGATATCATGCCAAAATGGTGGATCTTGCTACCCAACTCATTCAAAAATGGGCACGATTGAATCCGGCTGATGGGATAGATGTTCCTGAAGATATGACACGATTGACCTTGGATACGATTGGACTCTGCGGGTTCAATTACCGTTTTAACAGCTTTTATCGGGAGACCACCCATCCATTTGTCACCAGTATGGTGCGTGCGTTGGATGAAGCGATGAGCCAAACGCAGCGGCTTGGCATCCAAGATAAACTGATGATCAAATCTAAAAAACAATTCAGGGAAGACATTCAATATATGGTCTCTCTAGTGGATGAATTGATTGCTGACCGAAAACAAAATGGTGATCAGGGAGAAGATGACCTTCTTTCCCATATGTTGAAAGGAGTCGATCCCGAAACGGGCCTATCACTGGATGATGAAAATATTCGCTTTCAAATCATTACCTTTTTAATAGCTGGGCATGAAACGACGAGCGGTCTCCTATCGTTCGCCATCTATTTCCTCATGAATAACAGAGATAAGTTAAAAAAAGCGCAGCAGGAAGTCGATGAAGTGCTAAGTGATGATGTTCCTGATTACAAACAAGTGAAAAAGCTGAAATATGTAAGGATGGTGCTGAATGAAACGCTTCGTCTGTGGCCGACAGCTCCGGCGTTTTCCGTTTATGCGAAAGAAGATACCATGCTGGGTGGAAAATATAATGTGAAGAAAGGCGATGTGTTCTCGCTGCTCATTCCCGAACTACACCGTGATCCATCCGTTTGGGGTAATGATGTTGAATCGTTCATTCCAGAGCGGTTCGAGGATTTGGATTCCATCCCTTATCATGCTTATAAACCGTTTGGAAACGGGCAGCGTGCCTGTATCGGACAGCAGTTTGCCCTTCATGAAGCGACACTGATGCTTGGTATGGTTTTACAGCACTTTGACTTGATCGATCATGAAGGATATCAATTGGATGTTAAAGAAACTTTGACTCTCAAACCGGACGGATTGACCATGCGCGTTTCACCGAGGAAGCCGGCGATGTCATTTACCGCTGCTCCTCCAGAATCAAAGCCAGTGGACAAAAAAGCCACGGTATCTTCAAGCGAATCAGCACATGGGACACCATTACTCGTCCTGTTTGGGTCAAATATGGGAACAGCGGAAGGGATTGCTCGTGACCTTGCCGAAACAGGGAAGCGACAAGGCTTCAAAGCCAAGGTTGCCCCTTTAAATGATTACACCGATCGGCTTCCTCAAGAAGGAGCTGTTCTTATAGTCACGGCATCTTATAATGGAAATCCACCGGATAATGCAGGTGACTTCGTTTCATGGCTGAAGGAAAGCAAGGGTAACACATTGGATGGTGTTCAATATGCGATCTTCGGCTGCGGGGACCGCAATTGGGCCAATACGTACCAACGCATTCCAATCGTCATTGATGAGCAACTGGAACAAAAAGGAGCAGTGCGGCTGTCGGAAACAGGCTATGGAGATGCAAGCGATGACTTTGAAGGAGATTACGAGAAATGGACAGAAGCCCTTTGGCAGAATCTTGCCAAAACCCTGAACATTGAAGTGAATAGGAATGATCGGGCAGTCAGCTCGATTACGATGAACTTCGTAAGTGATGTGAGCGGCACACCACTTGCCCGCACCCATCATGCTTTTACTTCCATCGTAAAAAGGAATGTAGAATTACAACATGAAGATAGCGGAAGAAGTACACGGCATATAGAATTAACTCTGCCAGAGGGAATACATTATCAGGAAGGCGATCATCTCGGGGTACTTCCGCAAAATCCATCGGAACTTGTCGAGCGAGTGCTCAGTCGATTTAATCTGAACGGTCAAGATTACGTGAATCTGACTGGGGATTCCGGAAAAGCTGCCCATCTTCCTACAGGAAAACCGGTAAAACTAGAAGAATTACTATCAAACCATGTGGAGTTCCAAGAACCCGCCACCCGGTCTCAAATTCGGGCGCTTGCCGCTCATACGGTATGTCCTCCGCATGTAAAAGAACTTGAAGATCTACTTTTGGACAGTACCTATAAACAAGAAATCCTGAACAAGCGCATAACCATGCTTGACCTTATAGAAAAGTATCCTGCATGTGAAATCCCATTTGAACGTTTCCTGGCTTTACTGCCACCTTTAAAAGCAAGATACTATTCTATCTCAAGCTCACCACTCCACAAAGAAGGAGAAGCAAGCATCACCGTCAGCGTCGTCCGTGGAGAAGCTTTGAGCGGAAACGGGGAATACAAAGGAATTGCATCGAATTATTTGGCTAATCGCTCCCAAGGAGACAAAATGGCCTGCTTTATCAATACGCCGCAATCCAACTTCCAACTTCCAGAGAAAACAGGAGAACCAATCATCATGATTGGACCTGGGACAGGAATTGCACCATTCAGGGGATTCATACAGGCACGCCGCGCTTTGAAAGAAAAAGGTGAAACTTTAGGGGCTGCTCACCTTTACTTTGGATGCCGTAATCCGGAACACGATTTCCTCTATCAAGAAGAACTCGTGCAAGCCGAACAAGAAGGCCTTGTAACACTGCACACCGCTTACTCCAGATGTCCCGGTCAAGAAAAAACATACGTCCAGAACCGATTAGCGGAAAACGCCCATGAAATCCTTCCTTTATTAAAAGAAGGCGGGCACCTATACATCTGCGGAGACGGAAGCAAAATGGCACCCGATGTTGAACGAACACTAATCGAAAGCTATATGCATTTCTATCAAACATCGAAAGAAGAAGCCACAATATGGCTGCAATCATTAGAGGAAAATGGCAGATATGCCAAAGATGTTTGGGCAGGAGCATAAATAGGAGGTGCAGCGATTCTTAAGGGAATCGCTGCTTTCTTTATGCATGAAATGATAAAAATGCGAATTCACGAGTAAATAGCGTAGATTCACGAGTAAACAGCGTGAACTCACGAGTAAACAGTGTGAATTCACGAGTAAACAGCGAATTCACGAGTAAACAGTGCGAATTCACGAGTAAACAGCGTGAATTCACGAGTAAATAGTGCGAATTCACGAGTAAACAGCGTGAATTCACGAGTAAACAGTGTGAATTCACGAGTAAACAGCGAATTCACGAGTAAACAGTGCGAATTCACGAGTAAACAGCGTGAATTCACGAGTAAACAGCGCAAACTCACGAGTAAATAGCGTGAATTCAGGTAATATCGCTCAAATTCACGAATAAATGCGCTAAAAATAGAAGTATTGGAACTAATGGGGAGTGCATTCATACATTAGCGGAGAGCGTTTACGGATTCCATATTCATTGTTAAAATTTGAGAGTGTGTTAATACTTTGGAGGCAGCAGAAGTGAAAAAAGCCAATGTTTTTAGGTAAAGATCTTTCCTATAAAAAGGGGTTAAGTATTTTTTAGCTTCACTCTTATTAACCAGCCTAGCCATGAAGTGCATTAATTAACGATAAAGGGGTCACTTTGAATAATGTTTAAGTATACGGTCTGTTTTGTAAAGAAGAATAATGAACTGCTCATGCTTAACCGGGAGAAAGCTCCTATTATGGGTGTTTGGAACGGGGTGGGGGGCAAAATCGAGAAAGGTGAAACACCTGATATAGGTGCACAGCGTGAGGTATATGAGGAAACGGGCATAGACGTAGGGACCTTTTTTTCTAAAGGAACCGTAACCTGGGAAACTCCAGAAGGTGAATTGGATGGAATATATGTATATTTGTATATTGCGGATACAGATTTACTATATGAAACACCGAAAAAAACGCGGGAAGGCATTCTTGATTGGAAATCCATTGATTGGATATTTCATCCGCTTAATCTCGGAATTGCCGAGATGGTAGCGCAGTATTTGCCGGTTTTATTGAAAAAAGAAGGAATCCATGCATTCACTTACAAAAATGGCCAGACATATATTTCATGAAACCAGCCTTACTTAAAAAGGGATACTGCCTAACTAGTATCCCTTTAAATATGTTACAGGGGTTCTTTTTGAACTGACAGTTGCTTTGCTTCAATAACTAGGTCGTTGCGGACAGGGAAAGGTAGATTCTGTTAAAATGAGTAGTTGAAGAATAGAAAGAATATTCGGTTATCACAAACGGGAGGCTGGAGGAGGAAAAATGAAGATAATAGAACTGCCAATTGAATTTGAATTTAATGGGCAAAAAAATTACATTAATCCTAGTTTAATTATATGGAAGAATGAACTGACCTTGGTCGATACAGGTTATCCTGATTTTTTACCTTTAATTGAATATGAAATTATAAAAAATGGTTATGAAATGAAGAATTTAAAGAATATAATCATTACTCATTATGATATTGATCATATAGGTTCCTTATTTGATTTCAAGGAAAAGTATCCTTCTATTAACATTATAGCCAGTGAAGTTGAATCGAAATTTATTAGTGGTGAAATGAAGTCAGAGAGATTGGTCCAAGCCGAAGGAATGCTGGAAAATATGCCAAATCAAGAAATCGAATTCGGTAAATGGTTTATACAACAATTAAAGAAATTGAAGCATGTTTCAATTGATGAAAAGGTACATGATGGAGATTTGATTTTAGATAACGAATGCAGGGTAGTAGCAACACCAGGGCATACTTCAGGGCATATTTCATTATATTTTCCAAGTATAAAAAGCGTAATATCAGGTGATGCAGCTGTTAAAGAGAATCATGAATTGGGCATCGCCAATCGACAATTCTGTTTAAATGTCGAGGAAGCAGAACAGTCTTTAAGTAAGATTAAAGATCTTAAAGCTGAAAGTTACTATTGTTATCATGGTGGGACATTCACTTTATAGGGTTAAAAAATTTGATTTCCACTTCAGGCACTAGTTTTCCGCGGGCGGTGAGCCTCCTAGGCGTGAACGGCTGTGGGGTCTCACCTGTCCCGCTGCTCCCGCAGGAGTCTCGCACTTCCGCTCCAATCAACCTTAAATCGTTTCGTTTTAAAAACAACAATCTTTACGAAATGAGCCTTTTTAAAAAAACTCGATTTTCCGATTTTTTTCAGTTGAGATACTGTTTTAATATGTCTAATCCTATTCTTAACTCATCAAATGAGTTGGTAGAAGATAGTGCAATACGCAAATGCATATCAGGTGTGGTCTGCCCGCTTTGGAAACGATTGGAATGAAAAACTCGAATGCCGCGCTTTTTCAGATCTGTTTCCAGCTGTAACGCATCGTTATGTCCTTGAATGGGAAGCCAGCGATATAGACTGAGAGGATGTCCAACATCCTTTCTTAAAGGAAAATATTCTGAATAAATATCATTTGCAGTCTTGGCAAGCTGTTTCTTTTGAGAAACAATTTCATGAGCCTTTCCTGATAGGATAAGCTCTGTGATAACCTCTGCATCAAAGGATGAGGTCTTTACATTTATGTTGAAAATGGCCTGGGAAATTTTATCGCGCAAAGCATCCCCATAGACCATATAGGCAACCCTTAGCCCAGAACATATTGACTTAGAGGTGCCGCAAATATAAACGCACTGTTCTGGAAGCAAGTGGTACATCGGCTGCCGGTAATCGGGGATAATCCCTGCCGTCAGAAATGCATGGATATCATCCTCAATCAAAATTAAACGATGCTTGCGAATGACCGCCGCTATTTCTTGCTTTCGAATATCCGACATCATGATTGTGGTTGGATTGTTGCAAGAGGGCATCAGAAAAATGCCGTTAATATTTATTTGACAACACTGCTTTTCAAGTTCGTCTGGCAGCATGCCAAACTGGTCACCGGGAATGGGAACCAACTTAATATGGAACATCTTTGCCAACTCGATGAAGTTCGAATAGGTGTATAAGTCGGTTGCAATTCTATTGCCTGGCTCAAACAAGGCAGCCAAGGCAACTGCCAATGCATTTTGGGCACCGGAAACGATGGCCATATGCTCTTGATCTGCGTGAATGCCGAAAGATTCCATCCAGTTTAGGGCTGCTGTTTTTTGATGTGGAATACCAGTCGGGTCGTTGTAATTCAGCAGCTGCTCCAAATAACTTTTGTTCACGGTTTTTTGAATAGTTTCTGATACAATATCATTGGTTTGCTCAAAAGAAGCCACGAAACCAAGATCAATGCTGTTTGCCGTTTTATCCACGGAAATGGTTATGGAACGAGTGGCGTTGGGAGCCACAAAGGTTCCGCTTCCCGTAACCGCATATATTAATCCCTTTACCTCGCATATTTTGTAGGAACGGGTAATCGTGGTGAAGTTTAAATCAAGAAAATCTGCCAATTCTCGTTGCGGAGGCAACTTCGTTCCAGGTGCTAAAAAACCATTTGTTATATCTTGTTCAAGTAATGATGCAAGGGATTTATAAAAAGGACGCTTTAATGCTTTCTTATCAGGTTTCCAGGACATTGGATAATTGTCAAATGAATTTACTGGCATGCTTCACCTCTACGATCTTATTCCATACAATCATATCATTTTTTGTATGGAATTCTAATCATGAAACGGGATGAGATATATAAGGATATCTATCAATACCCCCATTTTAATGAAATGGGGGTATTTTATTTTAATTGTAATCCATACAATTAACTTGTTTTTTGTACGGATTTTGTATGTTACGTTTAAATAAATTTAGCCATCAGGATGTGATTTATATGAAAAAAAGAACTCAAATGCTACCTGCATTTCGTGCAGCTTTTCCGTACACAATGCCCATTTTTGCAGGCTTTTTATTTTTAGGCATCGCTTATGGGATCTTTATGAATTCATTAGGTTTCAGTGCGATTTACCCGATATTGATGAGTCTGACAATATTTGCAGGATCAATGGAGTTTGTTGCAGCCAATTTATTGCTTGTCGCATTCAATCCGATTAACGCCCTTTTCCTAACATTAATGGTGAATGCACGGCATTTGTTTTATGGCATTTCCATGCTGGATAAGTACAGGGGGACCGGGAAGAAAAAGCTGTATCTGATTTTTGGGCTTTGCGATGAGTCTTTTTCCATCAATTGTACCGTTGATGTTCCGAAGGATGTAGACAAGGGCTTGTTCATGTTCTTCGTGACACTGCTCAATCATTCCTACTGGGTGATGGGAGCGACGATTGGCGGCATTTTTGGATCCCTTGTCAAGTTCAACACAGAAGGACTCGATTTTGTTATGACGGCCCTCTTTGTAGTCATTTTCATTGAACAGTGGATGAAAGAGAAAAACCATCATAGTGCTCTCGCAGGGCTTGGACTGTCAGCGGTCTGTCTTATTATTTTTGGCGGAAGCAATTTCATCATCCCTGCCATGTTTTCAATTTTGGGGGTACTCACCCTACTTAGAAAGCCATTAGAGAAAGTAGAGGTCAAGGCCGTATGACAATGGATTTAACACAGCAAATCATTACAATAGCAATGGTTGTTCTAGGCACGATGCTTACAAGGTTTCTTCCATTCATCGTTTTTCCATCGGGTAAACCCACCCCGAAGTATGTACAGTATCTCGGTAAAATACTGCCATCCGCGGTAATTGGGCTTTTGGTCATTTATTGTTTAAAGGATGTGAGCTTACAATCCGGAAGTCATGGCCTCCCTGAATTTATGGCGATAGCGGTAGTTGCCCTGCTTCACATTTGGAAGAAAATGATGCTCCTTTCCATAGCGGGGGGAACGATTGTCTACATGATGTTGGTTCAATTGGTTTTTTAAATGATAATAATCAGCACATCAAACACCGTCACAACACTCCCGTTTATTGAATCAGCTAAACCCGGAGACAAGATGGTGTTCGTGCAACGGAAATGACAGGATTTTATCGAATAGACGATGGAGGCAGTGTCATACCGTAAGGATCATTATTTTATTGCAATAGTTATTGTTCAGAGCTGTCCTCAAGACAGCTTTTTTTTATGGAGCTAAAGGGGACTGTTTGACCTTTGTTCAACAATTGGGCTTTAGTAAAGGAATTTTCAATAATAGAACGTCTTGGAATTAGTTATGGTAAACTAATGGTAACCTTGCAAAAAAAGGTATTGTAGCGAATCATTTACATCGCTTTTGTTTTTCGGGAAAATAAAGGTACAATTAATACTTATTTAGCTTATGGATTTTAGACTATAAAAGATAATGAGGTAGGAATAAATGATTGCTAAAACAGAAGAAGATTTTAACGGTTTGAAGGAAATTGGCAAAATTGTTGCCTCGATTAGAGATGAATTGGTACGAAGAACAATTCCAGGGATTACGACCAAGGAACTAGATGATGTAGCCGGAGAACTTTTGGAAAAAGCGGGTGCAGTTTCAGCTCCGAAAGGTGAATATGATTTTCCTGGCTATACTTGCATTAGTACTAATGAAGAAGTGGCACATGGTATTCCAGGTCATCGGGTTATCCATGAAGGCGATCTAGTGAATATAGATGTATCTGCTTCAAAAAACGGTTATTTCGCAGATACAGGAATCTCATTTGTAGTAGGGGAAGGAGAAGAAGTATTAACGAAATTATGCGACGTTGCCAAAAAGGCATTTGAAGCAGGTCTTAAGAAAGCGAAACCCGGTGCCAAAAAAAGCAGAATCGGAAAAGCGGTATTCGAAACAGCGAGACAGCATGGATTCACCGTTATCAAAAACCTTACAGGACATGGTGTTGGACGTGGAATACACGAAGCGCCTGACCATATTTGTAATTATAATGATCCATGGGATAATGAACTATTAAAGGAAGGGATGGTTATCGCATTCGAACCATTTATCTCAACCTTTGAAGAAGAAGTATTCCAAAAAGAAGACGGTTGGACCTATGCTACGGAAAAAAGCTATGTAGCTCAATTGGAACATACGATTATCCTTACTAAAAATGGTCCGATCATTGTCACACTTTAATTCAATTTTCGATCGGTGAACCAACACTTGAATAAGGGAGTTGCTTTAGCAACTCTTTTTCTTATGGAGTTAAAGGGGCAAGCTAGCATTCCTGCGGTCTACAGTACAGTTTTTGAAAATTCGAACGTTGATTGGAACATAGGGCACGCGCTTTTCCCGCAGGAGTCCCGAACCTTCCGTTCCAATCAACTTTGTTTTAACAGTTAGATAGAATCCTTTTGCCTACAGTCTTTTTTGTTTGATGGCCACGTACATTACTTCTGTTTCCCTAACGCTGCTTTCAACCCTTTTTGATAATATTGCTTCATCATTTCTTCAGGAACCATGCTTCCGCCAGTCCCCCAAATAATATGTGTACCATTGCTCATCTTTTCCGTTAAATGATGCTTCTGTAAATAATCGATGCCCTCTTTACATAATTTACTTGGTCCTATCATGCCTGCTAGTGCGGAAGGTTCTAAATGGATCCCCTCTGTATCGACCAGTTCTTTTAGCAACTTATACAACTGTTCATCACTGACCGTATAATCGCCGCTTAAAAAGGGTTCCATCGTTTTACCGACAAACCCGGATGGCTTTCCAACAGCAAGTCCATCCGCGTCTGTCACATTATCGATGCCAACATCTTGTACTGAAACTTTATCATGTAGTCCAGTCATTAAACCGAGTAGCATGCATGGCGAGTGGGTAGGTTCTGCAAAGAAACAATGAATATGGTCTTGATACAATAATTTCAAACCAAAAGCTACGCCTCCAGGACCACCGCCCACTCCGCATGGAAGGTAAACAAACAAAGGATGGTTTTCATCTACAATTATCTCTAACTCTTCCAATTGCTTTTGCAAACGGGATGCAGCCACTGCGTATCCTAAAAATAGGTCGTGGGAATTTTCATCATCCACAAAATAACATGTTGGGTCACTATCCGCTTGGATACGGCCTTCCTCTACAGCTTTACTATAATCAGCTTCATATTCAATGACATTGACATTTTTGCTCCTAAGCAAATCTTTTTTCCACTGCTTTGCATCAGCTGACATATGAACGGAAACATTAAAACCTAACTTTGCACTGATGATGCCAATACTAAGTCCTAAATTTCCAGTCGAGCCTACTGCGATTGAATACTTTGAGAAAAGGGTTCGGAACCTATCACTATCCAAAATCGAATAATCATCTTCCAGTGTTAACAATTGATGTTGGAAGGCTAATTCTTCCGCATGTTTGAGAATTTCATAGATCCCGCCTCTTGCTTTAATGGATCCTGATATAGGAAGGTGACTATCACACTTTAGTAATAATTCTCCTAATATAGGTTGTTGATAATCCTGTTCCAAAGACTGCTTCATGGCAGAAATTCTCACTAAAGGAGATTCTATGATTCCGTTCGTTCCTTTTGTCTCAGGGAAAACCTTGGCGATATATGGAGCAAAACGTTTCAACCTTTCCTCTGCATCTCTTACATCTTCTTGCGTAAGGGGGGATTTTTTAATTCCGGTTTGAAATTTTTCGACATTTGGGTTGAGCCAAAATACTTCATCCATCGATATGAGCTTCTTTAATAAAGGATATTTGTCTTTCCATGATTGTAATTCTTTACTTTCAATCTCTTTCATTTGTTTGATCCTCCTCATTTTCTTGTAACAGGTCACTTTGTAAACTATAATTGAATAAAATTTAATACAGTTTAACACACAATCACCTCGATGTTAATTTATATTAATTTTATTTAAGTGTGATTTAATATATCGTTAAGGAGATTCAGTTATGGAAAATATAGATATTGGCAAGAAAGTTGAAAAATATAGAAAAGCTAAAGGATTGAGTAGTAGAGAGTTAGCGAAATTAGCTGAAATTACACCTTCAATGTTAAGCCAGATTGAACGGGGGCTGGCGAATCCTTCCATTCAAACCCTAAAGGTCTTAGCTAAAACCTTGAATGTTCCAACATTTAGTTTTTTTCTTGAAGAAACGATTACGGAGGATTTAATCGTTAGGTCCAGTAAACGTAAGAAAATGATCATTGATCATTTGTCTTATGAGTTATTGTCACCTGATTTTACGGGTAATCTAGCAACAGCGATTATGAAAGTTCCTCCAAATATCTCCTCGTCAGAAAGCCCTATTGAACATAGGGGGGAGGAAGTGGCCTATATTTTGGAAGGGAAAATCAAGCTGTACTTAGGCGAAGAAGAATATTTATTGGAAGCTGGTGATAGTGTGAAAATACCAGCAAATTTCAAACATAAATGGGAAAACAATTTTAGTCAGAATGCAGCTGTATTATTTTCAGTTACTCCCCCTGCGTTTTAATAAAAAAATTTTCTTTCACGATTGGGCGCGATTCTTTGATGAGGATCGCTTTTCTTATGGAACTAAAGGGGCAGATCAGGTTAAGAAGGACTATTTCATGAATAATGGAATTATAATAAATGGATAAATATTGAACTGTAGGTCCGGGCTTGCTTAAAAGTTGCTTGATTTTAATACTTTTGAATCAATTGCATAGTGAGGAGAATTTTAGTATGAAAATAAAATGGTTTGGACATTCTGCCTTTTTACTAACATCCGACAGTGGAACCAAAATTCTTATTGATCCATATCATCGTTTCATCGGTTATCGTATGCCGAGTGTTGAACCAGATATAGTTGCCGTTACACATAATCATTTCGATCACAATAAGATTGAAGCTGCAACAGGTGAATACTTGCTTGTTAATGAGCCGAAGGAATACATCCGCGAAGATGTAAGGATTAGTGGATTTAAGACATTTCACGACAAGGTAAATGGCGAGAAGAGAGGCCCCAATATTTTATATCGTTTCCAAATGGACGGGCTATCTATCTGTCACTGTGGAGATTTAGGGCATATATTATCAGAAGAACAAATAAATGAAATTGGAAAAGTGGACATTCTCATCATTCCTGTAGGAGGTACATTCACGATTAGTGCAATAGAAGCTGCTCAAGTGATGCGTCAATTGAAATCTACCATTACAATTCCCATGCACTATAGAACAAAGGCATTGTCAGTCGTTGGCCTGATGTTTTCAAAGGTAGATAAGTTTCTTCAGATTTCCGGACAGCGAACAACCGAAGCTGAGACATTGGATATTTCCAAAGAAAATTTGTCAGAATATGCTGGTGTCGTAACCATGCTGTATGAATGAATGGATGGATAAGAGGGCAGGTTAGTTCGAAAAGAAAAAGGGAAGATACTAATCAATGACGTTGAATCAATTAGACTTCCTCTTTATGTTATAAGGGGATAGAATATAAATAAAAAGGTGATTACAATTAAAAAAATAAAGAGTTTCCTATTTTTTCTTCTTGGGTCCATATCTCTTTTGATAGGTATTGCAGGGACTGTGTTACCAGTTCTGCCGGGCGGTCCATTTTACTTATTCGCTGCTTTTTGCTTTGCTAAAAGTTCCAAGAAGATTGAAAACTGGTTCAAAAGCACCTCATTATATGAAAAATACGTTGAAGCATTCCTGCAAAAAAAAGGTATGACTCGAAAAGAGAAAATCAGAATCAATGTAATTGCCGATTTCTTCATCGTAATTTCTGTATTTTATGTGGACATCCTGTTAGTGAAAATCTTATTGATAGCGCTCGCCCTCTACAAACATTATTATTTCATTAAAAAAATTAAGACAATCGACCCGAACAATACAAAACAAAGAGCTTTTTGAACCTTCAAATAAATGGTCCTTACTTCAATAAGGGAGTTGCTTCGGCAGCTCTTTTCCTATGGAATTAACGGGGCAGGGAGTAAAAAAATCAATGTATTCTGGATAAGAAGGCCGCCAATTGGCGGCCTTTTGAATGTAAAAAAGTACCCTTAATGGAGTATTGCAACATAACCATCAAGTTAAAATTCCATAACTCCTCCAGATTGAAATTTTTGGGCTCGTTTGTAAAAAACATAAGCACTTTTTCGTTTGGGATGCATTGTTTTCTTATGCAAATGGGCCCGCATGAAGCGGTGAATCATGATTTGCTCAGTGACAAAAATCCTTTAGTGTTTTGTTGTGAATTTTCAAAAAATAATATTGCAAAATGCAAACGATTCAAATAAAATCAATTTAAGGTAATTACGTTTTTTTAACCTTAAAATAAATATGCAATTGAGCTAATCCTTTTTGGCTAAGCTAAGTCCTAGTTGTTAGATTGGATTTTGTTCCATCCATTAGGTAAAGTTAGCTTCCCGATGTATTGCCTTAAAAATTTGAAAGGAGTTAATTATTCTAGGTACAGTACTAAGCTATCCATGTTTGCAAATAATAATATACCCCATTAAGAGAGAGGGAATTTCATGAATCAAGAACGATATTTGAAGAAGAAAATGGGCTTTTGGTCACTTACTGCATTATCTCTTGGAGGAATTATTGGATCAAGTTGGCTTTTTGGACCATGGAATACGGCAAAAATGGCTGGGCCAGCTGCTATTATGTCTTGGATTATTGCTGCATTCGTCATTACTCTAATAGCTCTTGTTTATGCTGAATTAGCAAGGGTAAGGCCAGAAACAGGTGGTTTAGGTCGTTATCCCCTTTATTCCCATGGGAAATTGCTTGCTACAGTGACTAGTTATTCGATTTGGCTTGGCTACTGTGCCACTGCACCCGTTGAATCATCGGGAGTTATTCAATACGCTAATGAGTTCTGGCCAGGCCTATATGATATATCTAAGGAGCAACTAACGACAACAGGAATTCTAGCATCGACTGTTTTAATGGTGTTCTTTGTTGTGGTGAACTATTTCGGAGTGAAATTATTTGCTGTCACGAATACCATTATTACAACGATTAAATTCATAGTACCTGTCCTAACCATCATTGCTTTTTTTATGACAGGGTTTCATGAAGAGAATTATACAAGTCATGGGTTTGCCCCTAATGGATATGGCGCAGGATTAAGCGCAATCTTAACTAGTGGTATATTTTTTGCCTATACAGGATTCGGGAATGTGGTAATGATGAGTGGCGAGGTAGTAAACCCAAGAAGGAATATTCCGCTTGCTCTTATTACATCTCTGTCAGTCTCAGCAATTTTATATGTTTTACTTCAAATCGTTTTTATAGGGGCCGTACCGCCCGAAATGCTAGCTAATGGTTGGAGCGGAATTAAATTTGACTCTCCATTTGCGAATTTAGCACTTATGGCGAATATGGTTTGGCTGTCTTGGACCATTACAGCGGACGCAATGATTTCCCCAACTGGATCGGCGCTTGCTTATACGGCTGGAACTTCAAGACATGTTTTTGGAATGGCGAAAAGTGGATTCCTCCCTTCTTATTTCGGAACTATTAATAAAAGATTTGGAGTCCCAACACGTGCACTCACTCTCAACTTCCTCATTGGGTTACTTTTCTTGTTCCCTTTAAAGAGTTGGACCGCAATTGTAGCAATCGTTGGAGCAATTGGTATTTTTAAATACGCCTCAGCATGTGTCACAGTAATGGTGTTTCGTAAGGTTGGTTTGACAAAAGACAACGGTATCCCAGGCATGAATTTTATTGCTCCTTTAGCCTTTGTTTTTGCCACTCTACTTATTTATTGGACAAATTGGAGTAGGGTTCAACTTGCAATTTGGGGATTAGCAATTGGAATTGTTGGATACTTAATTACTCATTTTATCAATAAATATAAATCGATGGAAATTATTGGTGGTATCTATCTCGTCATTTATATTCTGATGCTCGTTGGGATATCATCAATCGGAAATTTTGGTGGTAAGGGTATTATTCCAGAGCCATTTATGTCTTACATCGTGGCAATAATAGGATTCGTTTTTTACTATTTCGCTGTTTATAACGGAGTCTGGTACATGCGGAAAAAGGGGAATGTTCAAGAATTGATGGATATGGATAACAATTAAATGCAACTTCATTTTACAAAAGGAGAAATGGTTATGAAGCTTTGGGGCGGACGTTTTAGAAAAGAAGAAAATAAATTAATGGAGGACTTTAATAGTTCTCTTCATGTTGATATGAGGCTTTATTCTGAAGATATTAAAGGGAGTATTGCACATGTAAATATGCTTGTGAAATGTGAATTGCTTACCAAGGAAGAAGGAGAAAGTATTATTAAGTCACTTCTTTCTATATTGGAAGATATCGAGAGCGGAACATTAGTGATCGAAGGGGATTATGAAGATATTCATAGTTTTATTGAAGCGACATTAACTGAACGAATAGGTGAAACAGCAAAAAAACTCCATACAGCAAGAAGTCGAAATGATCAAGTTGCTTTAGATATCAGGCTTTACGCTAAAAATAAGGCGTTAGAAGTGATCGAGTATATTGAAGAACTTCAAAATAACCTTGAAGAAAAGGCAAAAGCAAACAATGTGATTATGCCCGGATACACCCATCTACAGCGAGCTCAAGTAGTAACTCTTAAGCACCATTTAATGGCCTACTTTAATATGCTGGATAGGGATCGAAAAAGAGTTCTTAATGCAATTGAAATTTTGAACGAAAGTCCACTGGGGTGTGGAGCATTGGCAGGGACGACTCATGTTATAGACCGGGAAATGACAGCAGAGGAGTTAGGATTTTCAAAACCTATAAACAATTTCCTCGATGGTGTTAGTGATAGAGATTTCCTTTTAGAATTAATGTCTAGTTTTTCGATCATCATGATGCATTTAAGCAGATTAAGTGAAGAACTGATTTTATGGAGCAGTCAAGAGTTCAAATTTATTAGTATTGATGACGCATATTCTACAGGTAGTAGCATTATGCCTCAAAAGAAAAATCCTGATGCAGCAGAGCTTATAAGAGGGAAAACAGGAAGAGTATATGGTTCTCTTACTTCACTTTTAACAACGATGAAAGGGTTACCATTGGCTTATAATAAAGATATGCAGGAAGATAAAGAACCATTTTTTGATGCATTGGATACAGTTTTGTCTTGTCTAGAAATTATGTCTAATATGATTTCTACCATGAAGGTTAATACTGAAAATATGAAAAAAGCTGTAAAATATGGCTTTCTCAATGCAACAGAAGTCGCTGATTATTTAGTTAGCAAAGGGGTTGCGTTTAGAGATGCCCACAGTATCGTTGGTTCTATTGTCATTTATTGTGAAGATCATAATAAAGCAATAGAAGAGCTGACTCTAGACGAATTGAAGAGCTTAAATCCATTAATCGAAGGGGACTTATATAACTTTATTGATTATCAAAATATATTAAATAAAGGCATTAAGGTGAACTTATTAAAATAATCTGGTTTTTCCAATTGAAGAGCTATTAGCATAGAAGATAAGTAAGATCTATGCTAATAGCTCTTTATATTTTTTTAAAACATAATAAATGTTTTTCCAATAGAAGAAGGATTAAACTTTAATTTCTTTCATTTTAAAGATAAGATTAAAGAAATTAAGTTTTGAACTAAGGAGAAAAATATGTATAAAATTGGGGTAGTTGGTCCTAATTCATCAGTTGAGCGCATTATTAATTTAGGTAAAGAATATGAGTCGATCATGGAATTTAAAGCCTACCCATATGAAGATTTTAGAGAAACTGAAAAAATCGTTTTGGAATTCAATAAAGATGTGGATGTCTGGTTTTTTTCAGGCCAAATTTCATATATGGTCGCAAAAAATACTGTGGGAATAGGGGAAAACCTATTATATATTCATCATACTGAATCAGGCATCTATAAAAGCCTTTTGCATATGGGCTATTTTCAAAAGGAATTTTTAAGTAAAGTAAGTATCGATGAAATAACTACAACCCATTTAGAACAGGCGTTAAAACAAATTGATATTACTCCAAAAGAAATGTACATAAAAAACTTCAATATTAATTCAAGCACGGAAGAATTAATCGCATTCCATCTTGATTTATGGAAAGCCGGAAAAACGGAAGGTGCAATAACTTGCTTCGAGGCTGTATATCTAAATTTAAAAGAAGCAGGAGTACCAACCTATCGAATATCTACAACTGATATGGAAATTCGGCAATCATTAAGAATTCTTGCAGAAAAATCGAGAACTTTTTACTTTAGAGACACCCAAATTGGTGTTCAAATTATTGAAATTGAACATTTTGAGAAAATATTTGAGAAAGCTAAAAGCTCGTACCATCTACAATTTTTAGAGATAAAATTAAAAGAAACTCTTCTTAGATTTTGTGAACAATTGGAGGGATCATTAGTCGAGAAGGGAAATGGCCGTTACTTTATCTTTAGTACACGGGGGACAATTGAATCCAAAATCAAAGATTTAAAAGATACTGTCTTTCTGTTGTCAAATGAATCCAATGCTACTGTAACCGTAGGAATTGGATATGGTCAAACACTTCACTCAGCAGAAATAAACGCTCAGCGTGCGATCCAACTTTCAAAAGAAAAGTCAGAGAAGGGCATCGTCATTGTACAAGAGGACGGAACAATGATCGAGTCTGCGGGTGAAGAGGAAGAATTGCGTTTTTCTTACCGGATAGATGACAAGGATTTTATGGAAAAACTAAAAAAAGCCAAAATAAGTGTGAAAAATTATAATAAATTATATGCTTTAGTTAACAGATTGAAACTGAACGATTTTACAATAAAAGATTTAACAACGCATCTCTATTGGGATGAAAGTAATGCACGGCGTATTGTAGTAAGTTTATGTGAAGTAGATTTAGCAGAAATCATAGGTGAGGAATCTTATTCTTCTCGAGGAAGACCAAGTAAAATTTATCGTTTAAAATAGCACCCATTTTTCGGGTGTTTTTAGACATTTAGCTTTTATCCCTGAGTGCAGCATTAAACTAGATCTTAAAATAACGCATGATTTTACCGTTATATTGCCAAAGGATTTCTATAAAGAAAATGAAATACAAGATAGCTCGGCTATTTAAAGGCATCCATTAAGGGTGCCTGATTTTTTTATGTGAACCTGACAACCGTATGGGCCTTTTTTTAATGCTTGTCTAGGCATATATATATATAAACAAATAAACTTAAAGGATGTTCCTTAGCTTTATATGAATATAACTTTCCAATTAAACCGGTTGCTTGTTACACACCGGAACAGACCAATTACCCTTATGCAACTAAAGGGGCAGGATTGTTCAATTAATATTGAATTCAAAGGTCACGAAATTTATTCATAAATTGTAACAGTATTTTAAGTCAAAAAAATCGTCCTTGGTAGATATATAAATAAGTGAATGTTTTTATGAATGGACCCAATGAGGTTTGGTATTTCCATTCATTTGCCCAATCTTAAATAATGGCTCTTTTCGTAAAGATTGTTGTTTTTAAAACGAAACGTTTTAAGGTTGATTGGAGCGCGAGTGCGAGACTCCTGCGGGAGCAGCGGGACAGGCGAGACCCCACAGGCGTTTACGCCGAGGAGGCTCACCGCCCGCCCCGCGGAAAGCGAGCATCTGGAGGGGAAATCAACCACACCACATTACTTGGTAAATAGCAACAAAGTATGCGAAAACAGCCTAAATAATCCACCCGCATGCAATGAAACCAGATTCCGAGGGAACAAATGGTTTTATTATAATTCCAATTGAATCATTGTAACTCCCTTGAGAATAAAAAATCCTAAAAAACCTACACCAATTTCAAGCTAAAAGTGAATTTTATGAAATTGGTTAAACTAGTGGATCGATTGATTCTTCAAGTTTATTATGGAAATGTTGACAAAGTCCACTAATTACAATAAAGTATTAGTGGATAAAGTCCACTAAAAAAGGAAGTCAACAATGAATATTAGTAAAAATACCATGGCTGATATACGGCAGTTCAATAGATTTTATACAAATATACTTGGTGTATTGGATAAGCATATTTTGGATACCGGGTATTCCTTCACTGAGGCACGGGTAATTTTAGAAATCGGTTTGATGGAGCAGTGTATAGCAAACAATTTGGTTGATAAGCTGGAAATTGATCGCAGCTATATGAGCAGAATAATTAGCAAGCTGAGTAAAGATGGACTGGTCATGAGGGAAAACTCGACCTTGGATAACAGGACTAGTTTGATTCGGTTGACCTCTAAAGGGATGACTCTTTTTAACCAGCTTAATGAAAGATCTGATGAACAAATAGTGAGGTTATTCCAAGGGTTATCACAAAATGAAATAAAAGAAATCCATGTTTCTATGATGTTCATTCAGAAGAAACTGGATAGTTTGGGGAGAATATAGGATGATACGTTTTGAAAATGATTATACAGAAGGTGCTCATGAGCGAATTCTGAAACGATTAATAGAAACCAATGAAGAACAAACACCCGGATATGGAGTGGATGAGCACTGTGAAAACGCGAGAGCTTACATTCGAAAAGAGTGTGATGCGGCGAATGCAGATATACACTTTTTAGTAGGGGGAACACAAACGAATACAACCATCATCGCTTCAATTTTGCGGCCGCATCAAGGTGCAGTTGCTGCAATTACCGGGCATATCGCGGGACATGAAACAGGAGCAATTGAAGCCACTGGTCATAAAGTGCTTACTTTGCCGAGTGATGATGGGAAAATTCAGGCTGAACAGGTGAAAGAATTATATGATGCTCACTGGAATGATGTTACTCATGAGCATATGGTACAGCCAGGCTTGGTTTACATATCTAACCCTACGGAAAATGGAACGACTTATAGTAAAGGAGAATTGGAAGCATTAAGTAAAGTTTGCCGGGAATGTGGTTTGCCATTGGTATTGGATGGAGCTAGATTAGGGTATGGTTTGGCTTCAAAAGACAGCGATTTAACCTTGGCAGATGTTGCAAGGCTATGTGATGTGTTCTATATAGGGGGAACGAAAGTTGGTGCAATGTTTGGTGAAGCGGCAGTCATCATGAATGATGCCCTCAAAAAGGATTTCCGGTACTTTATCAAGCAAAAGGGAGGATTACTGGCTAAAGGTAGACTATTGGGGATCCAGTTTGAAACCTTATTTGAAGATGGTTTATACTATGAAATTTCCAATCATGCCGTCGAAATGTCAATGATGATTCGAGAAGCATTTGTTGAAAATGGATTTTCATTACGATATGATTCCACATCAAATCAGCAGTTTCCGATTTTGCCTGAAGATGTAATTTTGGAATTAGGCAAAAAGTATTCATTCTCCTTTTGGGAAAAGGTCGATGCTGCACACAGTGCTGTAAGGTTTTGCACTAGTTGGGCTACGAAAAAAGAACATGTTGACATGCTGGTAGAGGATATCAAGGCAATAAAAAGAGAAAAAAATGGGCACGAATAGAGTTATATAGAGAGAATAGATATCTAAAAGAATGTTCGGCAAATATTGTTTCGATACAAGGTCGGTTTGTCGTGTTCGATCAAACCATTTTTTATCCAGGTTGCGGTGGGCAGCCTTGTGACCGAGGGGTTATTAAACAAGGTGATGATGAAACCTATAATATATTAACAGTAAAAAAACAGCTGCCAATTGTTATCCAATTAGCGGCTACTTTACTTCATTACCAGGAGCTGATCTAAAGCTCCTTTTCTTATGCAAAAAAAGGTTAGCTTTGCTGAAGAAGACCAGTTTGCGTTATGGTATAGTTTATTAAATTTGTTTGTAGTTTTATGGGGGAAATTTAATGTCAAATAAGTTGAAAGATGTAATGGGATTGTTTTTTGAAAAAAGTGAAAGTACAAAACCGTTTACTCTGATTAGATATTTAATGATAATATTAATGGGCTTGAATTTAATATTAGGAATAATAAATGAGTTTAATTTTAATTTCATAAAATATTTATTAATCTTATTAGGGGTTGGTTCAATAATAGACGCATTCGAAAAACTCTTAAAAAAGGAAAATAAGAGCCGGATATTAATTGATTTTGGTGTTGCGTTTGTATGGTTCACACTATTTTTCTTGTATTGAAATGTATGGTGATACAAGCAGGCCTTACTTCAATAAGGAGTTGCATTGGCAGCTCTATTTTTATGGAGCTAATGCCAGGTTGTTGAGTGATTTTTAAATGAGGATTGTGATCCGAATAAAAAAAACAACCAGTCATATAACGGGCTGTCTTTTGGCATTGGATTCAATTTAGTTGACAGTAAACATCCATAAAATGCCAAATTTATCCTTCAACGAACCGTGAAGTTTCGCAAAGAATGTTTCATGAAGATCCATATGTATAGATCCATCCTCTTTTAATAGGTTCCATGCCTTTCTGGCTTTTTCCTCCGAGTTAAGCTCCACGCTTACAACCACTTTGTCACTATCATTCAATTCGCGTTTTGAATCAGAACCCATAATAAATCCATCTTCTGTGATTCTTAATTGTGAGTAAAGAACAAGTTCCTTATCACTCTCTTCAACAGGAAAGTCTGGACTTGAAGGGAGATCGCTATATTTTTGCATCGCAATAAGTTCCCCGCCAAATGCCTCCATATAAAGTTTGAAAGCCTCTTCACATTCTCTGTTAAACATTAAATACGGTTTAATCATTTTCATTCCCCTTTGAATTAAAATTGGATTCCTTAGTGATAACTGCTAAAGTATAAACGAACATAGGTTCTGTTTTCAAGCGGAAACTTCTAAAACTTACACCTGTATCATTATGTACAAAAATATCATTGTTTTATTCTCCTCGTGCAACATGGTGAAATGGTTTCCATAATGGGAATGTGAGCAAAACTTATAATCATCTTCCACAATCGGGTGCGATCCTGGAAAAAGGTTTAGCGTTCATTTAGTACAACAAAACAAGAAAGCCATCATGGAAATAGAAAAGACCGATTCGCATCCACTTGCTATTCTAGGTTAATTCGAGATAACTAGTTTCTTCATTGTTTTTATTAAAGGCTCTTTTCGTAAAGCTTGTTGTTTTTAAAACTAAACGATTTAAGGTTGATTGGAGCGCAAGTGCGAGACTCCTGCGGGAGCAGCGGGACAGGCTCACCACCCGCGGAAAGCGGGCATCTGGAGGGGAAATCAACCACACAGCTTTACTTGGTAAATAGCACAAAGAATGCGAAAACAGCCTTATTAAAGGGCACTTTAATGGGGGAACGAAAAAAGCCCGATTTCTTTATATAGAAATTGGGCTTTTACTATTTGAATTCATTATCATTGTAAATCGGCATTTTCCTGACGTTAACCAAAAATGATCGTCTATTTGGATATCATTTTTTGGAGTCAATTGTCTTGTGGAATTTTTCTTCCTTTAATCATTGATAAAAAGGAAAAACTGTGGTAAATTTATATAGTTACACAACTTTGTGGGATTTTTGTATAAACTATCCCTATTTTAATTATACTCCATGAAGCCCTTTTCAGTCAACCCCTCTTTTTATTTTTTAAAGTAGTGTTTGATGAACATGGAACTTCACCAGGACCAAGAAAGAGTGTACCGCGCAATTGGTTGATCAGAGAATGATTTGTCTTGGTATTGAGCGATAAATGGGAGGGAAAGAAATGAAACCATATGTACTAGAGTTTCGGGAGATCGATAAAACGCAACTTTTACTCGCAGGAGGAAAAGGAGCGAATTTAGGGGAACTATCGAAGATTCAGGGAATACAAGTGCCAGAAGGATTTTGTGTTACGACAGAAGGTTATCAAAAAGCCCTTGAACAAAACGAAGCCTTCTGCGCATTGGTGGATCAACTAACACGGCTAAAAGTAGAGGATCGAGATCGAATTGGCGAGATCAGCAGGAAGATTCGGAAAATCATCATGGAAGTAGAAATTCCTTCCGATGTAGTGAAGGCTGTTGCTCACCATCTCTCCCTGTTTGGTGATGAACATGCTTATGCAGTGCGTTCTAGTGCGACTGCTGAGGATTTGCCACATGCCTCTTTTGCTGGTCAACAAGACACCTATTTAAATATCATCGGCGTCGATGCCATCATTCAGCATATCAGCAAATGTTGGGCTTCCCTGTTTACGGATCGCGCGGTAATTTACCGTATGCAAAATGGATTTGACCACAATCAGGTTTATTTATCCGTTATCGTTCAAAGGATGGTCTTCCCACAGGCTTCAGGGATTTTATTTACCGCTGATCCGATTACTTCTAACCGAAAGCTGCTATCGATCGATGCGAGTTTTGGACTTGGAGAAGCATTGGTCTCCGGTTTGGTCTCTGCTGATAACTATAAAGTGCAAGAAGAGAAAATCGTCGATAAGAGGATAGCAACCAAAAAATTGGCTATCCATGGACTAAAAGAAGGCGGAACGGAGACCCAGCAGATCGATCCCGATCGGCAAAAGGCTCAAACTCTTACTGAACAACAAATATTACAACTAGCACGCACAGGAAGACAGATCGAAGCTTACTTTGGCTGCCCGCAAGATATCGAATGGTGTTTGGTTGATGATACATTTTATATTGTCCAGAGCCGGCCCATCACTACTTTGCATCCCATTCCTGAAGCAAATGATCAGGAGAATCACGTGTATGTATCTGTTGGTCACCAACAAATGATGACCGATTCCATGAAACCGCTGGGATTGTCCTTTTTCCTGTTAACGACTAATGCACCCATGCGTAAAGCTGGTGGAAGGTTATTTGTTGATGTCACACATATGCTGGCTTCACCTGACAGCAGAAATATGTTATTAGATGGCATGGGACAACACGATCCGCTCATGAAAGGCGCACTCATTACCATAATAGAGCGAGGAGATTTCATAAAACCCTTACCAAATGATAAGGAAGGGCAGGGTTCCGGTAAAAGCAATAAAAGTGTGTCGTCCGCGGATTCTAGGGCACAAATCGAAAACGACCCGACAATCGTTTCTGATTTGATTAAGAGCAGTCAACTATCGATAGAAGAGTTAAAACAAAACATCCAAACGAAATCAGGATCGGATTTACTCGATTTTATTCTGGAAGATATCCAGATATTAAAGAAGATTTTATTTGACCCAAAAAGTTCAGCTGTGTTTATGGCTGCTATGAATGCTTCATCATGGATCAATGAAAAAATGAACAAGTGGTTAGGTGAAAAAAACGCAGCAGATACGCTTTCTCAATCTGTACCAAACAATATTACTTCGGAAATGGGTCTGGCGCTATTGGATATCGCAGATGTGATTCGTCCTTATCCAGAAGTAATTGATTATTTACAACATGTAAAAGATGATAACTTTTTGGATGAGCTGGTTAAGTTTGATGGTGGACAGGAAACCCAAGACGCTATCCATGATTATCTCCGCAAATACGGAATGCGATGTACCGGAGAAATCGATATTACTAAAACTCGTTGGAGCGAAAAACCATCTACACTCATCCCTATGATTCTCAGCAATATCAAAAACTTTGAGCCTAATGCCAGCAATCGGAAATTTGAGCAAGGGCGACAGGAAGCTTTGAAAAAAGAACAAGAGTTATTAGATCGATTGAAGCAATTACCGGATGGTGAACAAAAAGCCAAAGAAACAAAACGAATGATCAGCCTAGTCCGGAATTTCATCGGTTATCGGGAATATCCAAAATATGGCATGGTTAATCGCTACTTCGTTTATAAGCAGGCTTTACTGAAAGAAGCCGAACAACTCTTACAAGCCAAAGTCATTCGTGAAAAAGAAGATATATACTACCTCACTTTTGAAGAACTTCACGAAGTCGTACGCACAAATCAATTGGATTATAAGATCATCAGCAAACGTAAAGAAGAGTACAAATTATATGAAAAACTAACTCCGCCACGTGTTATCACGTCTGATGGTGAAATCATTGTGGGTGAGTACAAACGAGAAAATCTGCCAGCCGAAGCTATTGTAGGTCTACCTGTTTCTTCCGGAGTTATTGAGGGAAGGGCACGTGTCATCTTAAACATGGAAGATGCGGATTTAGATGAGGGAGATATATTGGTCACCCCCTTTACCGACCCTAGCTGGACACCATTGTTTGTTTCCATAAAAGGTCTAATTACCGAGGTTGGCGGACTGATGACCCATGGAGCAGTTATCGCGCGTGAATATGGCTTACCTGCGGTTGTCGGGGTGGAAAATGCCACCAAGATCATAAGAGACGGTCAACGAATTCGCGTGCATGGAACAGAAGGGTATATCGAAATAATATAATTCATTACATGTAAATCATAAAAGGAGAGCATTTGCTTTCATGTAGTAACCAAAGCCCCATTTCCCGCCTGCAGCACCGGGAATGGGGCTTTTTTATATTTCGATTTTAATAACGTCGTAAATTCGCGGTTATCTATTCAAGTGAAGCTATTTTAGCTTGTTCGAATCTCTTGTAGGGGAACCGTTCTGGGGAAATTTGTTTCCGTTTACTCACAATAGCCTCTGGAGTTGGACGCACTCTCTCAGCAAGTCACAAAGCCTGCGTTGGAACGTAGGGCACTCGCTTTTCCCGCAGGAGTCTCGTACCTTGCATTCCAATCAACTTTTTAGATATCTTTAAGACAAAGCAAGAATTTTGAGCATGCGTGAACTATTATTCCTTTATGATATCCAACTCTTTCAGGGCATCAAGTGTAATCGTTTTGGCTTTGCTTCCGCTGCCGTCCATGTTCGTTGCGAAGGCCCATTTGCCTTTGTCCGTTTCGATGTAACCCACATACCAGCCCAATCCCATATCAGAAAGGCGTGTACCGGTTTTTCCATGGAGGACATATGAGTCTGCTTCTTCATTGATCATGATTCTCTTTACGGTTCTCATATGCTGCTTATCGATAGGCAGTTTTTCCTCTACAAGGTTTTCGATGAATTGGACTTGTTCCCGGGCAGAAATCTTTATGCTGCTGTCGAGCCAGAACTGATCGATCCCACCGGAGATATCACGATTGCCGTAATTGATCAGGTTCACATATTTCTGCATGTTTTCCGCCCCGATATCGCGGGCCATTGCTTGATAATACCAGATCACGGAATGCCTCATGGCTGAAGCCAGCGTATGATCTCTGTTCCAATCCTCAAATTCCCTGATTACGCCATCCCAGCGCTTCACTTCATACTCATCGCTCACCGCTTTTGTCTGTAGACCGATTAATGCATTCGCGACTTTGAATGTAGATTCTGGGGTATAGCGTACTTTACTTTTCTGTTTGTTATAGATATATACTTTATCATTTTTTAAGTTTTGGAGAACCATCGTGCCTTCCGCACCATCGAAAGACTCCCCGATATCCAGTTCTTTCACCTTTTGATCGTTTGCACTTGCTTGAATCGTACCCATGGAACCAGTGACTAGCAGGACAAGAATGAAATATAACGTTTTGATTTTCATTACACACTCTCCTTTAAGGCTGGATTGATACATCATCAGAAGTAATTTCCATAAAATAGGTTAATGGATAAAGTATACCTATTCCCGATAAAAAACGAAACCTAATTCTTGGATACTATCTAGATAGTATCTGTCAAGGAGGAATGCAGCGGCTGGCTAATGAGTGTATAGAGCAAATGCCAGAATGGATAAAGGGAGGAATCTATCATGAGGGTTAACCGAAGAAAAGTAAATAGTAATGAAAAAGAAATTACATACACACATATTGAAAACGGAAGTCCAGCCGTGTGTTTTATGTTTTCAGGTGCGGGGTACACGTATGAGATGCCGTTATTCTATTATTCGACGATGGTGATGCTTCAAAATCAGTATGATGTCGTGCATGTTCATTACGCTTACGATCAGGATATTTTCAAGCATCCATTGGTAGATATAACAAAAGTGATCGTTAATGATATAAATCCCGTCATTACGGAAGTACTTCAAAACCATGAATATCAAGGAACGGTGTTCTTAGGTAAATCACTTGGAACCATCCCCATCATCAACGGAATTATGAAAAGTGAGCGGTTTATGAAAGCCAAAATGATTTTGCTTACGCCCCTATTGAAATTCGATCCGATTTTTGATGGATTATTGAGCAGCATCATTCAGCACATATAGTTATTTTTTGATCTCCAATCATATGATTTGTACTGGGGAAAACTGGCGGAATTAGCCGCGAGTGCCCGGGTTCCTTTCCCTTAAAGGTAACGGAACATGATAGTGGAAGGATAAAATGTTATATTAAAGGTATTGATGACTAATCATTTGGTTTTAGAAAGGAGAAACCATGGAAGGAACCAATACATTTCATTCAATTGATGAATATATTATACAATTTCCCGAAGAAGTTCAGGAGATACTGCTAACGTTGAGAAAAGTCATAAAGGATGCAGCGCCGGATGCAGAAGAAAAGATAAGCTATCAAATGCCTACCTTTGTTTTATATGGAAATCTGGTACATTTCGCTGCCTATAAAAAACATATTGGATTCTATCCGACCCCTAGCGCAATCACTTCGTTTGAATCTGCTTTAACGGAATATAAATGTTCAAAAGGGGCCGTTCAGTTTCCGCTAAACAAGCCAATTCCTTATGAATTAATAACCGAGATGGTTATATTTAGAGTGGAAGAGAACATAAAGAAAAAAGCGGAAGGCAAATCAAAAAAGAATAAATAATAGAAATGATTATCAGAATTAATCAAATATTCGTGAGATTCAAGACCGAAAGAGAAGGGTGGAAATAGTATGTTCAAAAAATTATTCAGTAAAAAAGAAAGTGTGGAACAGCTGCTTGCTCCTATTAATGGACAAGTAATAAATATTGAAGATGTTCCAGATCCGGTGTTTTCCGGTAAAATGATGGGGGACGGAATAGCGATACTTCCTGAGGAGGGGTTGGTCGTATCTCCAATCGATGCAGAAGTAATCCAGGTTTTTCATACTAAACATGCAATGGGCCTCCGCACAAAGCATGGCATTGAATTGTTGATTCATATTGGATTGGAAACAGTTAACCTTAATGGTGAGGGATTTGAAGTCCATGTCGCAGAAGGGCAAAATGTAAAAGCAGGAGACAAGCTTGTTACATTTGATATCGATCTGATAAAGTCCAAAGCCCCAAGCATCGTAACTCCGATTGTTGTCACGAATGGCGAGCTAGTTGAAAAATTGGAAAAAACAAATAGCACCCAAGCGAATATAAACGAAACACAGATTATGAGTGTTTATTTGAAGTAGGAAGATTTTATGGTGATCTCTCCTTTTATGCTGCAAGCAGGATAATCGAAAAATGCAGCGAATAGTAGGTGAGTGAACAAATAAATCAAGCGAGGGTGAATTGGATGGGAGTTCAAGCGGAAAAGATTTTTGTAAACTTGCCTGTTAAAGATTTGGATGCCTCAGTAGAATTTTTCACAAAGGTCGGCTTTGTGTTTAACGAGCAAATGACCAATGAAAATGCAACATGCATGGTTATCAGCGAGTCCATATATGTCATGTTATTGGTGGAAGATTACTTTAAAACGTTTACGAAGAAGGAAATCCCGAATTCAGCAGCGAGTACGGAAGCCATCGTCGCCCTGTCCGTTAAAAGTAAGGAAGAAGTCGATGAAATCGTGAATAGGGCACTGGATGCTGGCGGAAAGCCTTTCAATGAAGCCATTGATCATGGTTTCATGTACGGTTGGAGTTTTCTTGATATCGACGGGCATTCTTGGGAAGTATTTTACATGGACGAAAGCGGATTTAATCAAAATTAAATGAAATGCAAGACACAGTCCTTTCCGAAGGACTGTGGGCCGCGGATAAAGCCAATCAAATGGGATATCAGCTCATTTTATGCAATACCGATGAGGATTACGAAATAGAGAGTGAATATATCGATGCATTGATTTCAAAACGGGTGGATGGTGTAATCATTGCACCAACAGGCGATCAATCGATGAAAAATTTAAAGAAATTAATTAAAAACAGGGTTCCATTTACATTGATAGATAGGCAAATTCAAGATGTTTCTTGTGATCGGGTACTTGGTGATAACTATGAAGGAACGAAAAAGCTTCTTCAGCATCTCATCGATTTTGGACACGAACGAATCGCTATGGTTCATGGTCCGCTAACGATCTCCACTTCGAAAGAGCGTTATCAGGCCTATATTGAAACGCTGAAAATAAATGATTTGACCATCGATCACTCTTTCGTCATAGAGACCCATTACAAACAGGAAAAGCAATGGAACGGCATTGACGGATTGATGAATGTCCCGCCCTCTGAGCGGCCAACGGCGATTTTTGCCGCCAACAATTTCATTGCCATCAAAATTATAAAAAGTTTACGAGAAAAACAGATTAAAGTCCCTGAAGACATTGCCGTCGTTTGCTTTGACGACTTAGAATTATTCTCGGACTTCGATCCCTTTTTAACCGTATCTTCACAGCCTGCTTACGATTTCGGATATTTAGGAACACAATTAGTGATCGAGCGAGTGGATGAAGTCGGTCCTGTCGACTATCGGACAATCAATTTAAAGCCTGAATTGGTAATCAGGAAATCAGCTGGAGCTCCTATTAAATAATAGGAGTTTTTGGTTTTGCCAAAGAAAAAGTGTTCAAATAGGTAAATTCAGATTTTCAACCATTGATTCACTGAATTCAGGGGTATGTTCAATATAAAAGGAATAACTATCCTTAGATAGAAATGGTTTCTTGGAGCCATCTGAAAAAGTGTGATCCATTTGTTTTGATAGGTCATTAATAAAACGATTATCGGGTGTACCGAATGTCACCGCCATCTTTGGTGGTAAGGCCTTCATGGCAATAGGAATCCAAGGCCTTAGTTTTGAAACCACTATTGCATGTGCTGTTCCGCTAATGACGAAATTAAATATATCTTGATCTTTTTCCGTTTTCATACCAAAGTGACTTTTCAGCCACTCTCGTAAGTTTGGTACCGAATCCACAGGGAAGCCAATCTCTCTTAAATAAAGTATTTGTAGCATACCGGATGCCTTCAGTTCATCTTCATTCACATAACCATGGGCAATAATTTCGAGAAGGTTACCATCTCCATCACGAAAATATAAATTTTTTCTACCGTTCGTTTCGTCCATATACTGACCCTGTTCTTGGCTTAGGACCAATAATCCGGATTGTTGCACAAATGCAGCGACTTCATCAAAATGAGAATAGGGGACTTGAAAAGCAAAGTGTGCTGGAGAAATGGGTTCAAACGCTTCTTTAAAACTTAACGTCGTAAAGGGCGTAAGCTGAAACTGAATAAAGTCTTTAGATTCAAATAGAATGGGAAACTGCAGGCGTTTAGCATAGCATTGCTTTACGCCCTCTATAGATACTGTCAGTAATTCTAAATCCGCGAAATGAGTAATCAAAAATTTTCCCCCTTAAACTTCTATTTTGCTATATCTCCTATTTTTTACTAAAATTATCTATTTAGCAAGCGATACATCGATAGTTTAATTGTTAATAATTAACTATATATGATACTATTTTTTGTAGTTTGTTTTTGTGGGAGAGGTTTGAGATGAAGCGGATTTTCCGTAGTAAATTATTTTATTTATTAATCTTTTTGGTTACTTTGGGAATTGTGCTGGTTTTTAATAATGATAAAGAACGGACTGAGAAATTAACTGAAGATGAATTTTTTACAACTTTAGAAGATGGGAAAGTGACATTTTTAAAGGTGGAGCCACAAAATAGTGTTTATGAAATAAGAGGCCGGTTGGCAGGGTATGAAAGGGATCAATACTTTATCGCATCTGTACCAGATAGTAAAATTTGGCAAGACAGAATGAATCACGCCATAAAGGAACATGATATAGAAAAAATAGAGTTTACCCCAGAAAACAAAGAGACAAGTGGATGGGTCACCTTTTTTACAACGACCATTCCGTTCGTAATCATTTTCATCCTGTTCTTGGTCGTTTTACTATTTACAGTTGTAATAAAAAGATTGAACCGTCCTAGTTAATAATGAAACTTTCGAAGATAAACCTGTAGATTTCGTCGATATATTTCTAATTTCGGAGATAAACCTATAGAATTCGTCGATATTTCTGATGAGTGGTGGCTTCTGCAAAAAAAAAGAAAATGATATTGAAGGTTGCTGAATAGTTTGATAGAATAAAATAAATGAAAAAGACTATGTGCAACTGGCGAAACACGGATAACCGTGAGGGAACACATAGTGTCGTAGCCGTTCGCCTGGGCAGAGGTAAGGGATTTTATCCCTTGCCTCTTTCTGTATATTAATAGATAGTGAAGGATTAAAGTATGCAGATTTTCATGGGCTTAAGAATCCTGTCAGTATTTTGAAATTTCAAAACTATCATAAGCAAAAGAGGAGCAAACAAAATGAGCACATTACTTTTAGAAAAAGTCAAAACGATCAAAGCGTTAAATAATATTGCCGAAAGCGGGCTGAATGTATTCAATAAAGGCGAATTCAAGGTCGACAATGACAGTGAAAACCCCGATGCGATCGTTCTTCGCAGCTTTAACATGCATACTATGGAATTCGGCGATCAGTTAAAGGCAATTGCAAGGGCAGGGGCTGGAGTCAATAATATTCCGGTCGATAAATGCACGGAGCAAGGAATTGTCGTTTTCAATACACCTGGTGCTAACGCAAACGCTGTAAAAGAAATGGTGCTGACGTCATTAATGGCTTCATCTCGTAACCTTTTTGCAGGTGTGGCTTGGACTAAGGCGCTTGAAGGCGAAGGAGAACAAATTCCAAAGCTTGTTGAAGCAGGAAAGAAACAATTCGTTGGTAAAGAAATCAAGGGTAAAACTCTTGGCGTAATCGGTTTAGGTGCAATCGGTGCACTTGTAGCGAATGATGCCCTGGATTTGGACATGGATGTCATTGGGTTTGACCCGTTCATCTCTGTTGATACAGCTTGGAACTTGTCCCGCAATGTACAGCGCGCCATGACAATTGAAGAATTGTTTGCAGAATCTGATTATATTACAGTACACGTTCCATTAACTGACGACACAAGAGGAATGTTTAACCAAGAAACATTCAGCATCATGAAGCCGGGCGTACATATCTTGAATTTCTCACGCGGCGAGCTAGTGAATGAAGATGATATGCAAGCTGCACTTGAAAGCGGAGTAGTAGGCAAGTTCATTACTGACTTCCCGAATGAAAACGTGTTGAAAATGAAAAATGTCGTTCCAATTCCGCATCTTGGGGCCTCTACGCTTGAATCAGAGGAAAACTGTGCCATCATGGCAGCCCGTCAGTTGAAGAACTTTTTAGAAACAGGGAACATCAAGAACTCTGTGAACTTCCCAAATACTTCCCTTCCTTATACAGGAAACCGTCGTGTGGCAACTTTCCACGAAAACGTTCCGAACATGGTTGGGCAAATCACACTGGCTGTATCTGGCTTTAATCTGAACATCGCTGACATGGTTAACAGAAGCCGTGGGGGATATGCATATACGATCATCGACATTGACGGTGAAGTAAACGGCGATATCATTCCTGGCTTGGAAGAAAAAATCAAACAAATCGAAGGCATCGTTACAACTCGCATTATCTAATTTGAACAGGAAGACTTTCTTGCTCAAATAATAAGTGAAAGCCCCAATTCCTTTACGGAGCTGGGGCTTTTTTTACGTCTTGTTATTGGTTTTTGTAATAGAAATGCCAAGTTATTGCGTGTTGAGAACCCAGGGTTTAAAACGAACACATCCTGGCAGCTCCATACATTCAATTGAGATCAAAACATCCCCCATCACGAATTGCTAAGCATAGAAATTCTTCAATCAAAAACCTGTTATGGTTTCACATCCGGATTTTCTTCATAATGTACAAACAACATCAAGTAGATGGCGAATAGAAGATGCAAATAAAGTGGAATATTCTTATCGTTTTGAACGACAACAAATATGTAAATTCCATATAGCAAAATTGGAATGGTTAAAAGGATTCTCAGCTTAGTCATAGGTCATCCTCCCAGTTATCCTCGAATAATAATACATCAAGCAGTTGAGCCACTTGAAAATCATTTTCTGCTATTGCTTTCATTAAACTTGCACAATAATTTTCCTTAAGAACATCTGCTGGTTTCATAGTTTCATCCCCTTAGTTTACAGAATATTCTGTCGATCGTATTACTACAATAGTATGAAGGACAGGGGAAATGATGTCAATCTATATTCCATTTGTACTCATTTTGAGTTAAAGTTTCTACCAAAATCACTATCTCATATAAATATCTACTTAGTGGGATGGGCAAAAAGGCATATGTCTTTATTCAGAAGACCCCTCAAACAGGATAAGCAATGCTTTCAGTTGAATTGCAAGTGAAAGTGCCAAGGGGTCACTTGGTGCGAACCTGAATCAATATAATCTCCAAATGCTCATCCATCCTGTCAGTTCAATAAGGCGCTTGGTAATTTGCTATCGTAAAAGAATCGTCCCAATGAGATACAGAGACGATTCCTTATGGTAAACACGATTTCTGCACAGCATGATTACCCTATATCAACTTCCCTACAAATTATGATGAAGGATACTCGATGTTAAAAAAACTCCAACAGGAGGTAATTGCTCGGTATAGGCGCTACCGCTAGCAGGAAATTGATTCAAAGGTATATCAGTGGTGGCAATCCAAGACCCAGATTCACCTGCTTGCAGAGAGGGAGGCTTCATGAGAAAACGTCCTTGTAGAATAAAATGCCGAATCCTAATCTGGTTATCGTCAATCATGGTTAAATTGCCAGAGAATGTGGCATAAGGTGAATCAAATGAGATTTGTTTAGTGCTTTCATTCCAAAATCCATTAATCGGAATAGGTATACCCCGAAAATTAATTGTACCCATTACCCTGTTATCCGTAATAGAGTTAATGGAAAATGTACCCAAAATGATCGTTCTGCCAGCTATTGAAGCGTGGATACCCCATACTGATGGGAATGGAAAGCTAACCGAAGCAGTACCCTGTGAAGTTACCAATGCTATGCCCTCCCTTAAATGCTGTTTATGTTCTGAGGAAGCTCTCCTTGTTTAAAGATACAATCCAGTATATGCAGCACGGGCAGAATAATCCAATAAACAAAGGTGATGTATTACATCCCTGCCTGAAAAAAGGATTGAACGGGTCGCGAGGAATGGAATGAAGGGAAATGAGGTAAATACGGCGAAAGTAATCTATAGAAATGTGTTGAAGAAAAGCAGCACTCTTGAAAAAAGAAATGGTATAAATCTTAAAAAACTTTAAAGGAGTGACGAATATGCATAATAAGGATTGTTCCAAAAGGTGTCAGTGTTTCATCGTACCTAACTATATTCTTGAGAATTTGGCACAAAATGAAGTGGAAGAAGCACGGATCAGTTTAGCGAAAAGCCGTCAAATGCGCAGGCGCAGAATCTTTAAAGAATATGATATTGACGGTGTTATCGCTTTAACGGATGCAGGATCTGAACGTCAAGGTGAATCAGCCCGACATGTTTACGATTGTAAAGGGCGAACGAAACTCCGGCAGAATGAGGCAAGGAAAGAAGGAGATCGATCAAGTGCAGACCCTGTTGTTAACGCTGCATACGATTATAGCGGAGTTGTGCGTGACTATTTCAAGGATGTCCTGCACCGTAATTCAATTGATAACCAAGGCCTTGATCTCATTCTGAACGTTCATTATGGGAATAAATTCACGAATGCCTATTGGGACGGAGATGAAATGGTATTTGGTGACGGCGATGGGGTCATCTTTAGCAATTTTGCCAATTCACTCGATGTAATTGGACACGAACTGACACATGGGGTTACGCAGTTCACAAGCGGATTGGAGTATGAAGGTCAGTCCGGGGCTTTGAATGAACATCTTTCAGATGTGTTTGGAGTTGCCATAAAACAATTTCACTTAAAGCAAACGGCAGGAGAAGCCGATTGGCTAATCGGTGCTGATATAATGGGGCCAACACTGAAAGGGCAGGCACTCCGTTCGATGAAGGCGCCAGGTACTGCATTTGACAATAAGTTAATGGGTAAAGATATTCAGCCAGATCATATGAAGAACTTCTATAAAGGAGAACGCGATAATCATGGTGTCCATATCAATAGCGGCATACCAAACAAGGCCTTTTATCTAGTATCCATGGAGATCGGAACGGACAAGGCGGCTTTGATCTGGTATAATGCGATGCAGAATTTATTTGCAACGGCGAACTTCAATCAATTCGTGCAAATTGTCATCAAAGCAGCGCAAAAACTCGTTGATAGCGGAGAAGTGCCTGAAACAGCCATAGGAACAATTGAAAATGCTTTTAAAGCAGTTGGATTGCCTGAGTAGGCATATTCCATGAATAGGAGGACTCATCTAACATGCATATCAAATTTAGCTGCATAGGAGGATTTGCCAACCTCGACTTGAATTTCCAGATAGATACAGATGAATTGCCAATAGAGCAAAAGGAAGAATTGCAGAACTTAATGATGACAGCTGATCTTCCTAATGCTGCCGAAAGCAAAAAAGTAAAAGCGCAAGGATTCGACGCGTTTTCATACCAACTGGATATAGCGGATGAAAAGAAGAAGCAGTCTTTCTCTTTTACTGACATAACAGCTCCAGAGGAAGTGCGGCCCTTATTGGATTATTTACGGAATTTAGCGATTGAAAAAAAGATGGCAGAATAACCACGTCAAAAAAAGTCTATCATCACGATAGGCTTTTTTTGACGTATCTTAAAACTTCACAAAAATGTCATTTCATTTCACTTTTTGGCTGTTTGTTCTCTAAATGGACACAAAATAACAAGGAAATCGCGATCTGAGCAGCAGATATTAAAAGGAAATTCGAGATTTTTTATAGAGTGAGCCAATTAAACAGGCAATGCAGCCACAAAAGGGAAAGAATTCTGATAGAGGTAAAATCAGATTGATTTTACAAAAAATACATAAAATAGGATAATGGTCGCATGGAGGTGAGTGACATATCTGAAAGGAAAGTGCGAGAGACGGAAATAAAAACCCCTAGGTGAGGACGTCCTGGAAGACATCACCTAAGGGCTTGCGAGCAGGAGTATACCTGCCTCTATGTCCAGTATACTCCAAAAAAAATGAATAGGGAAATGGGGAGTGAATGGAATGATGATACGAAAAAACTATTTATTGAATATGGAAACGGTCGGAATGATGGAGCATTATGATTCCAATGGTGTGGAGATGACCACGGTAGTGGAAGGAGAGAACACATTCCATGTAGCCCAACCGCGACAGGAAATCCTGAATAACACGCTAAACCACTTTGGGCTTGATCTGGATGGAGGACTTGCAGCAGCCAAATCCGTGCTTGGCGGTAAATACAGGCTGCCTGTCTGCATAAACGCCCAGCTGGGAATGGTCTGGTTCTCATCCCGATCATTCCGGAAAAGGGGAGGGATCTGGTTTTCCTACATCCATATTAGAGATCTCGAGGAAATGAACGAAAAAGAAACATTGGTCCACACAAACTACGGACATTGCCTTCCTGTAAACTTAAGCAAAAATCAGCTCTCATTCAAAAGGGATCAAGCCTCCTATTTGCAAACGACCTTCCATGAACGCTCATTAGGCAGAAAGACCTTTTATTACGAGCCGGGAAGCGGAATCACCTTTTGCAAAGAACCTGGGGAGGTCCATTACAGAGTGAAAGGGAAGGAATAATTAAATCAATGAGAAGAAGATCGCCGAATTGGCGGTCTTTTTTTAGAAATAGATCAAGGGAGAGCGGGTTTAATTTTAAATATGGAAATATAGTTATTGTAAAAAATGAAATGATACATTATGATTAGTAAAAAGTTAATTTTAGGAAAGGGAGTTCGTATTTTGAAACGATTATTTGCTATTTTACTATCTTTTGGACTAGTTTTGGGTCTCTCGTTTGGCGCGAATGATGTTGCCGGTGCCAAAACAAAGGTGAAGACGTATAAAAACTGTACAGCATTGAATAAAGACTACAAAGGAGGCGTGGCTCGTACATCTTCCGTTAAAAATAAAGGAGGAAAAACGAAATACAAACCTTATGTTTCAAAGGCGCTATATGATGCCAATAAAAAAAGCGATCGTGACAAAGACTTGATCGCTTGTGAGAAATAAGGATTATTCTAAGAGACCTTTTAAAAGAAGGTCTCTTTTTATTTGGCTGTTCTAGCATACTTTGTTGCTATTTACCAAGTAGTGAGGTGTGGTTGATTTCCCCTTCAGATGCTCGCTTTCCGCGGGGCGGGCGGTGAGCCTCCTCGGCGTAAACGCCTGTGGGGTCTCACTTGTCCCGATGCTCCCGCAGGAGTCTCGCACTTCCGCTCCAATCAACCTTAAATCGGTTCATTTTAAAAACAACATTTACGAAAAGAGCCTTTTATTTAGATTGCTGCTTTACATAAATGTTAAGCACTCGGGCGGTGAGTCCATTACAGGGTGAAAGGGAAGGGATAATTAAACCAATAAGAGGAAGACCGCCGAATTGGCGGTCTTTTGTATTTCCAACATATCATTGATCGTTTCTGTGCCTTCTAGTTTAGTTTTAATGAACTCGATCTAAGTTCTGGGATTTCCGCTTCAGGCACGCGCTTTTCCCTCTGGAGTCCCGTACCTTCCGTTCCAATCCACTATGTTTTTAAAAATTCTCTTTTTTATTTTTGGCTGTTCTCGCATACTTTGTTGCTATTTACCAAGTAAAGCGGTGTGGTTGATTTCCCCTTCAAATGCTCGCTTTCCGCGGGGCGGGCGGTGAGCCTCCTCGGCGTAAACGCCTGTGGGGTCTCACCTATCCCGCTGCTCCCGCAGGAGTCTCGCACTTGCGCTTCAATCAACCTTAAATTGTTTTGTTATAAAAACAACAATCTTTACGAAAAGAGCCTTATTTTTCAAACCGTCCAAAATGGGTGTTTTCTCGATTTATAAGTGCATCACCAAGATTAATTCTGTTCATGAGTCTCTCATGGTCCGAAGGAAAACGCTCTTTAATGTTTGCAACTCCCTCTATTGTTGGGATATTAGCATTAGGCACAGGACGTTCTTCCCTTTGAAATCCGGGGTTCAAACTATCATCAATCATTACAGGTCTGTCAATTGTATCGTTGTCATCATTATTATTAGTTGGGTCTCTATCAAGGTTCCCGGCATTATTAAATGAATCATTGTTATGATCTTGTGGCATATATTTCACTCCTTCGCTTATATTATCCGCTGATGGCATTAATCTATTCGCACGCTGTTCTTACCCGTAATCCATATAGTAACGAATCCTGTATTTTCTAATCCGCAACAACGCCAATTCTCTTGAATGGTCATCAAGTGCGAAGTGTCAAAAGTTTTTTTAAAATGAAAGGTTATTGTTTTCCTATTATCGCTATTGGGATTCTGGTGCTATCAAATAAAAAGAGCTTGATGGGAAGATATAAAAACAATTGGTTCGAAAATATCATTTTATCTTTAGCTTCCATTTTAGCGGTTTGGTCCGCCATTCAATTAGCTACAACCTTTTTTAAAATAATGGTAGATTATAGGTAGAGGTATTTCAAAATACATGTGTCTGCATTTGATCCCGATGGGGTCCTACTTTATTGGAAGTGAGGGTACTAATGATGAAACCGAAAGTAATCATTTATAAGAAAGTGGATCAAGAAGTGTTGGATTATGTTCGAGAGACTTGTGATGTCGTTTATTTTGAAGGTCTTGACTCACGAAATTATCCTGAATTCCTTCAAGAGCTGAAGGGCGCACAAGGTATATTAGGTTCAGGATTAAAAGTGGATAAAACTTTACTGGATCAAGCACCGCAATTAAAAATCGTCTGTAACTCATCAGTTGGTTACGACAATTTGGATATAACCGAGTTGTCCAATCGAGGAATCATGGCCACGAACACTCCAGAGGTATTGAATGAGACAGTCGCAGATACGATTATGGGCTTGATGCTGTCCACAGCGAGAAGAATGCCGGAGATGGATCAAATGGTAAAGTCAGGGCAATGGACATCGAATATCGGAGAAAAATCATTTGGGTTGGACGTCCATCATAAAGTATTAGGGATTATCGGGATGGGCGGAATAGGTTCCGCCGTTTCAAAAAGGGCCCGTTTTGGATTCGGTATGAACATCCTATATCACAATAGATCTAGAAACGAAGAAGCAGAACAAAAGTATGGAGCTACATACTGTTCTCTGGAAGATCTGTTAAAGCAATCTGATTTTGTCTGCTTGATGACACCGCTGACTCCCCAAACTGAAAAGATGATGGGGGAAAAAGAATTCAAGCTCATGAAAGAGACTGCCATCTTCATCAATTGTTCAAGAGGGAAAACAGTGGATGAAGAAGCCTTGATCACTGCGCTAAAAAACGGTGAAATTCACGCGGCTGGACTGGATGTCTTTGTACAAGAGCCCGTCCAGGAAGACAATCCATTGCTTTCCATGAAGAATGTCGTCACATTGCCTCATATCGGTTCCGCAACATATGAAACCCGCCTGAAAATGGCGAAGCTGGCAGCGACCAATCTTGTAGCCGGAATACAGGGAGAAGCTCCGCCTACCTTGATTAAAGCTGGGGTAAAGGTGAAGTGAATTCTTAAACAGCATTTATAAATTAAGACGGATAGCCTTATTAGGGGCTATCCATTTTTTGATTTCGCATTATTCAATAAAACAAACAAGCCCTCACTATAAAGGAGGGCTTGTTTGTTACTATAGATTTCCACTCCAGGCACTCGCTTCCCTTGGATACGCTATTCCTGCAGGAGTTTTGTACGTTTCGTTCTCTAGTAGTTGATTATTTCCATCGCTCTAACTTCGGGATGCCCCTAGAAAAAAACTTAGCAATAAATTTAGGCATTTTCATATTTTCAATCATATGATTTTGAACAAATTTTTGCATTTCCATCGCAGTAATATTTTGAGTGAATTCACCATTCATATAACAATGACTGCAATATTTAGTGCTTTTACTACCATCTTTTTCAGTTCCTCCACCTAATTCATCTTTAGATAGCGGCATTCCACAACTCTGGCATGTTTTATATTTTTTCATGATAGATTCTCCTGTAAAAGGTTTTATTCTAAACATTATCTAACAAACAAAATGAAGTCAAGACAAGATGAATCACATATCATCGAAACGACGAATCAACCGTTAATGTGGGTGTTGCCGTTATGTAAGGCAGGACTAGCGGAGCATTTTTTCAAATAGTCATAAAAATAACCAGTCAAGCCACTGCTCAACTGGTTATGGATATACATGTTAAATTAGAGTTTAAAATGACGATTCATTATGGCAACTGTTGTGCAATATACATTGATATAGTCCTGAAAATGTGATAAATTAATATAGAAACACATTTATAAATAAAATATACAGTTTACCCCTTAATATAAGTATAAGGTAAAACTCACCTCTAGTCAACCCCTATTTTTATTTTTTGAAGGAGTGTCTGATATGAACGATGAAATTCGGCAGGAGCAAGAACGTTTGAATGAGGTGATCGAAACAATAACGAAACAAATCGGCAAAATTGATGGGGAAACTTCACAGCGCAGAAAAGAAGTTGTTAATATCCGTAAACATTTTTGGGATGACCTCAAGGTTAATATGGATACTTTCGATGATTACCTCGAGACCATCATTGGCTTAAGGCAACAGGCTCAAGCCTTGTCAGAAAGGGAAGGCGCACATAGATATTCCCACAAGAGGTTATCTACACTGCGCCGCATGCAGGAAGTGCCTTATTTCGGCCGGATCGATATCACTGAAGAAGGATCTGCCCTTACAGAACATATTTATATTGGGACCTCGACTCTTACTGATACAACAGGAGAAAATTTCATAGTCTACGATTGGAGGGCCCCGATTTCGAGTGTTTATTATGACTTTCCTCCCGGCCCCGTACAATACTCTACTCCCGGAGGCATGATTTCTGGGATGTTGGAGAAAAAGTGGCAATATATCATCAAAGGAGGCGTTATCGAATCGATGTTCGATACGAGTCTCACCATTGGGGATGAGATACTGCAGCAGGTGCTTGGCAAAGGAACAGATAAGCATATGCACAGTATTGTGGCCACCATTCAACGGGAGCAAAATAGGATCATCCGGAACGATCGCGGACATCTGCTCATTGTTCAAGGTGCCGCCGGCAGCGGCAAGACATCAGCTGCCCTCCAACGGATCGCTTACTTGCTCTACAAGAATCGGGAATGGCTAAAAGCCGACCAAATCATTTTATTCTCTCCTAACTCCATGTTTAATAACTACGTATCCAATGTGTTGCCCGAGCTTGGCGAAGAGAATATGCAGCAGGTAACATTCCAGGAATACTTGGATCATCGTCTGACTGACTCGTTTCAAGTTGAGGATCCTTATGAGCAATTGGAATTTTTGTTGACTGCAGCGGATCATCCCTCCTATAGCACCAGGACAGCGAGTATCCAATTTAAGGCATCGATTCGCTTCTTTGAGATCATCAAAACATACAGGCAATCACTGGAACGATCTGGAATGATCTTTAGAGGGTTAAAGTTCCGCGGGGAAACGCTCGTCTCCGCTAAACAAATCTCGGAAAGATTTTATAACACGGACACCACCTTACGTTTTCACAATAGGGTTGAAAAGTTGAAAGAGTGGTTATGTGAGCTGCTTGATGAAACGGAAAAGTCCGAGTTGAAAAAACCTTGGGTCCAGGAGGAAATCGAGTACCTTAGCAAAGAAGACTATCAAAAGGTATACAACCTATTAGAGAAAAAACGCGGCCATGCTGAAGATTCCTTTGATGATTATGAGAAAGAGCATAAAATGCTCGCGCGTATGATTGTTCGCAAGAAATTGAAGACATTACGCAAACGGGTAAAAGCACTTCATTTTATCAATATTAAGCAAATATACAAGCAACTCTTTGACGAACAAATACGGAATGAACTGTGGAATGAGGGTGAAACACCTGTCGAAAGGGAAATATGTTTATCAACGCAAAAAATGCTGGACGAAGGTAAACTGCATTACGAAGACGCGACTCCATTTTTGCTGCTGAAGGAGCTAATTGTAGGATTTCAGACGAATACTTCTATAAAATACGTGCTTGTAGACGAAGCACAGGATTATTCTCCATTTCAATTCGAGTTTTTGAAACGGTTGTTTCCTTCGGCAAGGATGACCGTGCTCGGTGACTTTAACCAGGCGATATTTGCACATGCCAGCGAACGGGTGGATTTTCAGACTCTTACCAGTTTATACGGAGAAACTGAAACCGAGAGTATAACCTTGGATCAAAGCTATAGATCCACAAAGCAGATTATAGAATTTACACGTGAACTAGTTCCTGAAGGCCATCGAATCAAGGCATTCGAACGAGAAGGCGAGAAGCCTGTACTGACTCAAGTGTCCAGCCGAGATGAATTGCACCGCAAAATCGTGGCAAAAGTCAAAGACTTTCAAAGTCGTGAATATAATACCATCGCAATAATCTGTAAATCCGCTGCCGAAAGTGCTGCTGCATACGATGACCTTAGAATCCAAGGTGAATTTAAACTCGTACAGAAAGGCACAAATGAATATGAAAAGGGTGTTGTTGTCATTCCGGCTTATTTGGCAAAGGGCATCGAATTCGATGCTGTCATCATTTATGATGCATCTATGCAAACATATGGTGATGAGAGCCTGCGAAGATTGTTCTACACCGCATGTACCAGGGCCATGCATAACTTACACATATATACGGTTGGCGAACCTAGTCCTTTCTTGCAAAACGATGCAGCGAAGCGTTTCCTTCTGACAGATTAACGCTTCCTTTTTTCTCCTTTCATTTTATTGTTCTTTTATCAAATACTATAAAGAATCTTTAGTAAAGGAGGAGAGGATTTGACTAACGAGAAAGAAAACAGATCCGTAAGACTCGATGGGGTGAACACGGGAGGAAGCCAGACGACTGGTGAATCAACAACTCAATCAGTTAATGATGGTCATTATCATTATCCAGGGCCCATGGAAGAAGGCTATAGTGGAAATACAGGAAGAGCGGTACAGCCTGACGGGAAAGAAAATCGCGATATTCCTCAGAACAAAGATACAATAAATTACACCCGTGCTTTAAAGTAGGTCCTTCATGTTTTGAAACCTGTGTAGACTTTGTTTCTATGCATGTTTTTTATTGGGTGATCTTTATAGAAACCCACCTCGTTTTTAATTTATAACAGTTCGGACATAATATACTTGGAGGTGAAGGAAATGAGTAAAAAGACAGGAAGAGGTCGTATCGCACCAAGTGTTAACCCGCAGGGACACGGAAAAGATGTGGAATTCTCCACTGAGCCAAAAAGCGATCTTGAAAACAAGGCAAAAAAGTCCAATACAAAATAAGCGCATTGGGAAAAAATATGGTCATACTTCATAAAGAATGCCCTTCTCTTAGACGAGAGGGGCTTTTATAATCTAGGCTGTTTTCGCATACTTTTTTGCCATTTACCAAGTAATGTGGTGTGGTTGATTTCCCCTCCAGATGCTCGCTTTCCGCGGGGCGGGCGGTGAGCCTCCTCGGCGTAAACGCCTGTGGGGTCTCACCTGTCCCGCTGCTCCCGCGGGAGTCTCGCACTTCCACTCCAATCAACCTTAAATTGTTTCGTTTTAAAAACAACAATCTTTACGAAAAGAGCCATAATCTATAAAGTTTTTGTCGATGAATCATCCGTTTCTGGAGCAGTGAAATGTGAAGGAATGGCAGGAGGCTGCCAAATCGATCATTAAAGAGCAGATGAAAGCATCAAAAGAGATGATCGCCTGTCCAGTCTGTCAAGGAACGATCCTGAACCATCAAAAAAAACTGACATTTGGTGATACAGACATTCGCGAGATCATCCAAAAGCCAATTGCTGAAGTCACCAAAATTGTCGGGAAGCTGCCAGAACTGGCAAAACTAAAAGCAATTGTAGGCGGAGATATCGCACTTGCGGATGATGTCTCATTCCTTCCTCGGGAAACAAAAGCAGCGTTGAAAATGCTCGAACTGGAACTGGCAAGCCTCAAAGGCTATGAAGTGGTCTTGCAAAATACCCTGCCATTCTGGGGCAGCATCAAAAGCAATCTCGAAGCAATCAGCAGCAAAAACTAGATCACCATCTGTGACTTTGCCGATATTAACGAAACAAGAGAAACCATTATTGATAAATACTTCACCAATGACAAATATAAAAAACTGACCTATGTCTATGAAACATTTGGCTACAAAAAAATCGTGACCCAAATCAATAAAATCAAAGCAAGTCATAAATGCCCATTCTGTAATGGAAAGAAAGTCATTTCAGAAGATAACCTCCATGACGATGTATATAAATTAACGATACCGTGTGTGAGTTGTCATGTCAGTGGCATCAATGATGAAGGGCGTAAAGTGATAGTCGAAGACATCGACGTCCAGACCAGGCTGACAGGGAAAGTAGGCGATGTTGTGGCTGGAAGTGAACGTACCGAGGCCGTTGCCGATATCCCCATCTTCGCCAAGATTCGTGAGCTGAACAAACGAGATATGATGGCGGTTTATCAATGCCTTGAACAGAAAAAATAAATAATGACAGCACTCTACAGTCTAAGTCCGCCGTAATGGCGGGCTTAGACTGTAGACAAACTCGATGAAAATCGGGTTTGTCTACAATTTTTTTAGGTTTTTAAACTTTGCCCGTGGATTTCCACTCCAGGCACTCGCTTTCCGCGGGCTGTCCGGGAGCCTCCTCGTCGCTTTTGCGCCTGTGGGGTCTCCCTTGGACTCGCTTTTCCCGCAGGAGTCTCGTACCTTCCGTTCCAATCAACTTTGTTTTTAAAATTTACATAGAACCCCTTTTGTCTACAAACTAAAAGTCCGCTGTAAATGGCGGACTTCTGTTTGAATAAAAAAGAGGTTCAGAGTCCGAATAGTGAGTGAAGGTCGAATACTATGGGTGAACGGCCGAATACTATGTGGTTTAGATCGATAAACGGCGTCAATG
>NZ_JBHTYI010000026.1:0-63124 GCF_043656335.1 Peribacillus sp. NPDC056705
GGGGCTTAGTAATCTCTAGCCTTATTAATAATATTATTATCATACTTTTTTCAATATTAAATCGTAAATATATCCCCATGCTTGTTGTACTTCATTTATTTCTAATCCCAATAATTCAGCCTGCTTTTTGTACTTACCAATTAATGAAGGATCGCCTTCTAACAGTTCAACAACTTTGACTACATTTGGATATGGTGTGTAATTTATATCATTGTGAAGTAATCTGTAAGCTCCTGGTGCCACTTTGACTATGGCATTATACTTAGCTAGAATTTTTAATCTATTACTTACATTTGTTGGACTAATACTCAAGCGAGATGAGAGCTCTTTCTGAGATATATTAGAAATACCGTCTTCATTTTGACTTGTTTCGATAAGGTCTAAAATAGCCATAAATATGTTAAACCGACTTTTTAGTTCATCTTTCATTTCTCTCACCTACAACTAATTATTTCCTATAAGTCCTATATACACGTTCAGCAATATCTAACCTAAATTGTTCACACACATCTTCATTCATTTCCTTTAAACAATATGACAATTGTACAATCAGTTGAGCCCTATCTTCAATATTAGTTAAGAACATTGTGGTGAGTAACGACACTAGTAAATCATTATAATCTATATCTGATTCATCATAAATAATTGTTTCTCCGTTAGTTAGTAAAATTTTAGTGGTTCTAACTTCTGCTCTTGAACGAAATGGTTTGTTTTCTGATTCTGTAATAATCAACTCATCTATTAACTTAATAAGTTGTGAATTCTCCAAATCTTTATATTCATTCTTATAATTATCTACTGTTTCATTTCCGCCATGTTCATTAAGAATATCTGTCCAAATTAATAATAACCTTTTGTCATCCATGCATTCTTCTCCTCTGAAATTTGTTTCACTTTAAAACAATCATTTTTTCTTTCTCTTTTTTTCAACAGCCATCTGACATTCTAATATTCTTTCTGGAGTTAAATCTTCAATTGCGTCTACTAGATAATCGAAAAGCAAAATGACTTTCAGCGATATAGGTAAAGTGCCAAAATCTGTGTGACCGCCATGTAATATAGCATGTCGACTAATATCGTTACCTAATTCTTCTCCATGTCGGAAAGATACTAAAATATTTGAGTTATAATAATCAAATATTACCTTGTCAAAACCCAAACTGCTCATACTTTCATGTTTCAGTAAATGCTCTAAAAGTATTTGTTGAATGTTTCCATTTACATACCCAGTAATTTTAAAAGCATCTACGATAAGTCCTTCATACTGAGAAATAATTCCCAGAACAGATAAATGATACATTCCTTGATTGTGAGATTTAACTACATTTCTTAAAATTTGAATTCTTTTATCAAGAAATGGTTTATCTTCCCACTTTATCAGCATTTCATAGATAGCAGTAGTATCATAATTCCATGCCATAAATTCATCAATATATTCCACTACTTGTTTCTTATCCTCAATGAAATCTCTAATAATAATTCTCATCTGTCTAATATCAACATCATAGTGAGGTGGATATCCTAATTCAACAATTGTAGCCTGAAATATTTCCATATCTTCCTCAGTTTGTTTAATCCCTTTGCGTATCTTTTCAAAAGTATCTTGAATTTTATACTGTGGAATTACGGATTTCATAATTTGGTCAACATTTCCAACGGCTATTGCACTTTCTCGTATTTCTCTAAATACAGGAGGTATTATGTCTTTGGTTGAATTTGCAAGATCTATAGAATGTTTAATTAATTTATTTTGTTTTTCAATTGCTGCAATTAGTGGATTTTTATATGGTTTAATTTTCACAATTAATCTCCTATTATAATTTAGTTGAAATGAATTTAATTCCCTTTCTAGGATTTAAAGGTAAATAAATCCATTACATTTGAAGATTAACAGTAATAGATATGTTTTGTAAATCCATTTTATTTTTTAAACTTCAACGATCCACCATTAGATTGAATTACATTTTTAACATTTTTAGGTTTGATTTGTAGTGTTGATTCACCTGACCTACTTTCAATGAAGTCAGTTATAGAAGGGGATTGATATATTTCTAGTTTTGTACTTTTAACAGCATATCGAGTAGGGGTAATAATTAGGATAGACGGGAACACCTTTTTATCTGGTTTTTGCCAAGGTTCATCTTTCCAATCTCCTGTATCATAATAATCTTCATACAGGTCAATTTTCTTTTGCATTACTTCTTTTGTATAAACATTGCGTTGAACTTCGATAAATATGGGATTAAACCAAATAGCAAAAATATCTGGTTCAATGGTTCCTTTGTCACCATATTTAGGCTCAATCATGAGGTTTTTAGTTTCTCTGTGTGCTTTCATTTCAATAACAGTATCTACAAGTTCAAGGAAGTGGGGGATTTTAGTTGAGTCTGGTTTAATATTGCAGTCAACGGTGAAGTAAACGTATGGAGAGTGAAGTGTGCTGCACTTGATAAAGTTATCCCTTGTTAAACGCTTTAAAACGCTATTGCAAGAGTTTATAGGGTTCTTAAGATGCTTAAAATGTAATTTAACTATCTGGTTTCTTGACATCATTCTGAATTGTCTCAAGTCATTAATAATGGCTTTATCCCTTTGGTTCACTATCGAACACCTCATCTAATGAAAATTCATTTACCTTTCGAACTGCGACATCTTCAAGCTCTGATTTTTCTTGTTTCACTTTTAATGGATCAAGTAACCCTTTAGATGTTTTCTTATCCATGTAAGGTACTTGAATCACTTTTTCTTTACCTTGAGTTGAAAGTATCATCCTACCTGCATTAACCAATTCAACTGATTGCTTTAATCCACTTATTTTTGCATTCGTTTCGTCTGACTGTTTACCTGATATTCTAAAGGTAAGGTTATTCTTCAATTGTCCACCCAGCGATTTAGCATCACCACGTTGCATTGACAACATCAGATAAACACCATTAGAACGACCTATACAAGATATACTTTCAATAATCTTCATTATTTTTGGATTATCTTTAAGCAATATAACTTCATCAATACAAACCACGATTGTAGGCAGCTTCACTTCTAATTCATAAATACTTTCAACGTCCATTTCATCAAGTAATTTACCTCTTCGAACCATTTCTTTTTCAATCATTTGAAGAGGAGGGAGGAGTGACTTAGCATCCATAAAAACACCCAATACATGAGGTAATCGTTTGTATATACCAAACTCCGAATACTTCAAATCACCAAGCAAGAATTGTACTTCATCAGGTGAGCTATGCAGAATCAATGAAGTCAATACCCCCCTAATCAATGATGATTTTCCACTGCCAGTAGTCCCTGTGAGCAACATATGATGTTCTTCTAACATGTCTTTTACATTCATCTTTCCTGACCTATCTACACCACACATAATAGGGATTATTTTATCCTTGCAATGTGGCTGGATAATTTTAAATTCATAAGGAATATTAGTTTTCATTTCTTTTGCATAACACCAAAGGATGAACTTTTTGACCTTACCATCTATTTCAATGTTATTTCCAAAGCACTGTTTGAATACCCATTCTTGTTTTAAAACTAAATCAGGATTAGCGCCATCGGGTAAAGTAAATGTAAATCGAACAGCTTTATTTTCCTCGTCAATATGGACTTCGTGAATCTTAGGATAGCGTGTATAAGTCTTTGATTCTGTTGTTGTTTGTTTATGAATTCCACCAAGCTTAAATGCCCTCATTAACGAACCACGCAGCTTCATCTTTGCTCTCCATAGTTTCATCATAGGAACGCACCATTAACAGCGAGCGTTAGTTTCCATATAAATCCGAATGCTATACAAGGTATAGCAATATTAAAGCCTGTGTGGAGTGCTTCAGCTACGTCATAATTTCCTTGATGTTCAAAAAACTTTTCCAATAAGGCAATGGATACAAGGCCAACACCCATAAGGCAAATTGTTGGATCAAATAAAATAAATGGACTGACTGAATATAGGTTAATATTCGGACTGGCTTTCCTTTTTACCTTCTTTTTATCCTTAAAACTTCCGTCCATAAATGAATGCAACTCTATAGTGTGCTTTCTTCTCATAAAAATAATCCCTCCTTTTTGATAATCAGTAAACTCTGAATTAAATAAATCCCCCTCGCGCTCCCCCTTAATCCCTCACTCCGTTCACTCATAACAAATTCTTTTGTTTCAGTCATACCAACGGATTAAACTTGTTTTTCATTGGTAATGATAATAAGTAAAAAACAAAGTAACTGATTAGTCGATAATTAGTTGATTTATTTTAGATAATCAGTAGGTGATTCAATAATGGAATCGTATCTACTTTGGTAAATGATATGTAGAAAGTTCGTAGAAGTTGCTTGTACCTACGAGAAAGAGGAAATTTATTTACAATGGTAGAATATGTGGTGTTTTTTGGACTTGACCTATCAGGGTTTGTCTTTCTAGGCTTGGACATACGAAGAAGCAGAGGAGTGACTGTGGATCGATACATTCCCCCATACTTTGTGGAATTGGATAAATGTCAAAGTCCTATTGAGAAGAGGGTCTTGAAAGCATTATGGATGAGGGATTATAAAGTAACTACACAGTATCCAATAAGAAGGTATAGAATTGATATAGCACTACCAGAGTATCGGTTAGCCATTGAATGTGATGGTAAAGATTTTCATTCAAGTAAAAAAGCTAAAGCACACGACAGGAAGCGAGACGCATACCTAAGATCAATTGGATGGAAAACGCTGCGGTTTAGTGGAAGCACAATCAATGGTAATATGAGCAAGGTGATTACTCGAATTGAATCAGAAATACAAAAGAAACACTCTAATTAAAAAGGGTTTGTTACGTTTTTTGTCACAATTAAAAAATAATTCCTAATTTCTTCACAATACTGTCACGAGGACTTTTTACCTATATAATGAATATATAGGCAATGGGGGAGGTTGGTTTTGTGAAATTGAGTTTTGAGCGAATCGGTAATATAAAGGCTAACTTACAGTTATTTGATGATCATGTATTTCTAATGGCCGAGGATAGTATGCCTGTGAAGTTGTGCCGTGAAAAATATGGTGAAGAAGAAGCAATTCAATTTGCAATAAAGGAATTTGAAAAACTGAATAATGTAATTTTGACGTCTATCGATTGATATTTGGAGGGATAAACATGCGCAACCAAGAAGGACTAAAAATAATTGATACTGAAGAATACACTTACATAGAAGGGATTGGTACAGCTACTGAAGAGGGGAATCTGGATTTAGAGGGGTTAATTAAAACATTGCTACAGGAAAAATACCTACGTTATCTTTAGAAGGGGAATTTTCCCTTTCATTTTTTTGACTAAATTAAGAACAAATGTTCTATAATGAATTTATAGAATGAAATGGAGATGTTCTTATGTCTATAAAAGATCGTGGAAAGCTTAAATGGCAACCAGCATTGATGCTGCCTGAATACGTTAAGTTACTTAATGATGTAAATAAGGATTATTACCGTCAAGTAAACCGATATTAGATGAATACCAATTAGAGGAGTTTGAAAACAAGATACATACCGCAATGGAGTTTGCTTCACCTGTAAAGTTTACAGTTTGGGAAGATGGATTTGATTGGGAGTATACAGGGATGATACATAGGCTAGATCAGTTTACAAAGCTTATTTATTTAGAGCTGGAAAATGAGAAGGGGCATATTATTAAGGTGAAGTTTGAGGATCTTGTAGCGGTAGAGGTAAGGGAGTGAAAAAGTTGACCAAAGCAAAACCTAAGAAACAACTGTGGATAAAAAGCAGAACATTCCTAAATGGATTTACAGTAGATGATTATTTAAGAAAAGAAGTTAAATTGATTGTAACTAAATATACCAAATGAACAATAGGTCACCATTCGCTGGTGATTTTTTTATTGTAATTTTTTACTTTTGATGAAAATAATACATAAATATTATTTTTGTGGTATAATTTGTATTTGTTACCAATATAACTCAAAGGGAGATGTACAAAAGTGTTAAAGAATCGTTTTTTAGTTTTACTATTATTAGTAGGGGTATTCATGTTTAGTAGTGTTAATGTTTCTTATGCAGAAGAAACAGATGATTGGGATTGGGCGGAGTTTGAGAGATTAAAATTATTAGATACCATAGAATTTTATGGATTAGATATACTTCAAGAAGAAGAAGCATTCGAAAAGAATACAACAAGTGAAGTTATGTACAACCCCATGTATGAAGATGGGACAACTTTAGATGTAAAGTTAATGGTTACAACAGATATAAACGGTAATATTACAGCTGTCGAATCAGATGCATCATTAATGACAATGGACATTCTTAAAAAAAAGAAGCCAAAGAATCCAAAAACCAAAACAAATCCTGTACCATATAAATTGAATGGGGGATCAAACAAAGCGAGCTTTATTAATGATCATGCTTACAATAAGCATAAATATGATTCTAAGAAAAAATCATCAGCTACGGCTACTCAATATGGAAAAGATGTTGATGTAAAAAAATTAAGAGAAGATACAATGGCCAACTATGATAATAAGTGGACAACTAAGGACAACTCTGGTCAAGTTCAAGTTCACTATGCTAAGAGTTATGATTCTAATATAAGCACTAAGGATACATCAACAAAAAACCATAGGGTTGTAATTAACAAAACTAAATCAACTAGGAGTACTCAATATCCCTTATCCTTTAAATAAAAACTAGGAGTGAAGAAAATGAAAATAAAAAAAAGCCAAAAGTTCGTACAGTTAGACGTAAGGAATTGGGATAATACAGAGTTAGTAGAAAGTTTATATGAGATTTGCGGGACTAGTAAAGAGTATGAAAATGATGAAGTAGAGGTTCATCAGGTTGTGGATTTAGGAAAACTTAAAAACGAGTGGAGGTATTTAATCATTTTAAATATTTCACAAGACTTGGATAACCTTGGTTCACCAATAAATCACTATTAGGTTTGAATGGAATTAATTATAGCTTAAAACCACCAGTCATTTACGATTGGTGGTTTTCTTCGTTAATTAATATCAATATATCATGAATATTTATTTCTAAAACTTCGCAAATCCTACCAATGGTATCCCTTTGATATTGTTTTGTATCGTCATTATATAGTCTTCTAAGTGTTTCAAATTTCAAATCAGTCATGGAAGCTAACTGTCTTATAGATATATTTCTTTCATCAAGAATCTTTTTTAAATTGGACTTAACTCTGATCCCCATGAATAACCCACCTTTTCCTTCTTCATAAATAAATTATATCACATAAAAAAAGATTGACTACGGAAAGTAGTAAAACGAACTACGGAATGTTGTTGACCATTAAACGTAGTCGTAATATACTTTGATTAACGACAACGAAAAGTAGTCAAGCGAGGGGTCTTGAAGGCATCCGTTATATAAAAATTTGAATTTAAAAGGGGATAAATAAAAAATGACAAATCAAACAATCGAAGCTACAAAGGTATTTGTATCAGTTGATAACTCATCTCAGTGGATCGTATTGGAAGAAGAAATGCAAGCAGGCTTCAATTATCAACTTGCATCAATTGAAGACCTTCACGACTACGTAGCAGCTTGTGGTGAATACTTTACATACAACGTTGAAACTGCAGAAGGTGTTGCTAAATGGCACACTGAGAAATCCCCAGAAGAATCTCCACTTGATTATATCTGTGAATACAGGGTGATCAACTAATGAATAACAGATATCTTCCTTCCATTGCTCTTGCCAATGATATCCTCCAAGAAATTATCACAGCCACTGAGTTAGAGATTACCGAGTTAAAGATTACCGAGTTAAAGAAGCAACTTGATAAATACGATAGGAAAGGTAATAGAAAAGCTGCAAAACTCACGGTGGAAGTGTTATTCGCTACGATGAGGAAGTTAACATCTTATGAGGAAATGCAAAAGTCTCTCCCAAAACGTAGTAGACAAGGTGAAATTTATAACTTTGGTATACGGGGATGTAGGGCAGTATAGTTTTTTTCTCCAAAGTAAAAAGGCAGTCAAGATGACTACCTAATAATCCATATTATTTTTTCCATATTGCTTTTAACGGACTATGGTCAGCATGTAAGTCTGCAACATCATCGTGATTAAGGGTCACATAGCGTTTTGTTTGTTCGATGTTCATGTGACCTAAAATCGCCTGTAAACTGAATAAATCGCCGCCATTTTTTAAATAGAGTTTTGCACATGTATGCCTAAAAGTATGGGGGCTACAACGAATCCCTTCAATCTTAGCTCGCTTCCCATACTTTTCAATTAGTTGATATAAACCACGATTAGTGAGTTGATTACCTGCTATATTAATAAATAGTTGCGAGTATTTGCTTTCACCACGGACAGTAAGCCATCTTCTTATAGCATTTTTAGTCCTATCAGTAATCGGTACTTTTCTCATATGGTATGTTTTTGTATGACGAACCATAATATAATTTTGTTCAAACACAACATCAAAGACGTTTAAATTTAATATTTCATTTTGGCGCAGACCACATTCAAGTAACACTAGGCAAATAGCTGTATCTCTAACGCCTATCCACGTATTATTTTCTATCTCATTGAAAAATAGTCGTAATTGTTCAACTGAAAATGCTTCTATAGCAGCACGTCGGAATTTCAGACGCTTTACGCCATCGCCAGCATTAATGGGTACTTTTTTATTGTCATAAAGCCATTTGAGGACAGTTTTAAATGCTCTTAAACGAATGTTAATACTAGAAGGAGACAACTCTTTTTTGTTTTTCATGTAGAGAATTAAATCGGTAATGTGTTCACTAGTTAATTGATCTGGTGAGATATCTAGTTCTTGTTCTTCCCAGTAACGAAATATCATGCGAGTTTCTTTAACGTAATAGAAAGAAGTTGCTTCACGTAAGCCCCTTATCTCACAATCCTTTAAGAATATTTCCATAGCACTTGTCCAATCAGTAACGTAATTTACCTTTTTATCTACTGTATTAAGCTTTTGTTGTTCATCCTTAGTTAAAAAACGAGTCCTTTTCATAATAAATACGCTCCCTATATAGTTTACGACACACCGTAAACAAGAGCGTAAACTGCACAGCGTAGAATCAACGTTTTAATACAGTATTAACATCTTCAAACAGTTTACGATCGCCATAGCGTAAACCAACATTATTTACTGTAATCATTTATTTACATTCCTCCAAAATACTTTTGTTTCAACGTGTCCAACACTTTGTTTCATTAGTTATACGCTGATTCATACAAACAGCAGTTTCCAATAATTTTTAAATGCCGTTCGTTAAATTGTATCTTATTTCTTATGAAAATTAAAGGCAGATTAGCAAAAACAAACGTTTATAGGCAAAAATTACACAAGGATTAAATTTTATTTTAAAATTGTAGCATTTTAAAGTATGTTTTATTTTTTTAACAAAAATAATTATAGGCATAAAGACTCATTACGCATCAACCTTTTAATTGGTAATATAGGTAACTGTAACTAACACGATAGGAGGATCATAAATGAGTGATTCAGTAGGTTTTTGGAAACGTTTTTTGGCAGGATTATTGGATGGAATAATAGTATCTTTACCATTAGCGATAATTTTCGGGTTGATTACTGGAGATTGGGAAAATGAAAACTACTCAACGTTCTTCGACTTTCTTTACATGCTGCTTGTCCCGATATTATGGTATGGCTATACAGTAGGTAAACGGATTATGGGAATACGCATAGTAAGGATGGACGGCAAAAAGTTAGGAATCGGCACAATGCTATTGAGGTATTTAGTTGCTGCTTTGGTTTACGCAATTACATTGGGGATAGGGTTTATTGTTAGTGCATTCATGGTCGGCCTAAGGAAAGACAATAGAGCGATACATGATTTCATAGCTGGTACATACGTGACATCAAATAAACCATGATTCATTGATAAGAGTTTAATAGCTGATTCAGACTGTAGGCAAACTTGGGGATCAAGTTTGTCTATAGTTTTTTGAGGGTTTGTAAAAATTCAAACGTTGATTGGAACGGAGGGCACTCGCTTGTACGAACTTTTCTATGCGGGAGTCTCCAATCAAATTTATTTAACATTTAGATAGCCATCCTTTTGAAAAGCAGCTAATAGCTGCTTTTTTTCTGCGTAATTACATATTCAAACCCACATGATTTTTTCGGAACCCTGCAGGGTATCTTCATCAAATATGAAGGGGATTTTGGGATATTTTTAAGAAATATTATATTGGAAACCACGATAGAATATTTATTCATTAAAACAGTGGCAGTTAGGAAGCAAAAAGCACTTCACCTATATGGTCAAGTGCTTTGGTTATTCAAAACTTCTTTATTTTGATTGATGATGATTTTATTTCTTAAGATCATTTCCTTATTATTGAGTCCAACATTCAGTTCTTTGGTATTATTCACCTTTTCCAGCAGTGACGCTACAGATATTTCCAATAGTTCGGAGATAGGCATATTTGTTTTGGATGATAAAATTTCAAGTTCATGGATTAGTTTAGGTGATAGCATTGGTTGTCTTTCATTTATTTCCATGACAGTACCCACTTTCTTAAAAAAAAATTTAATTGTAATGTAAGTATATAATGGGAGTTTCCAATAAAAATATTAAATTAGCGTTATTTATGTTAAGAGATGATGACAATTGTAGAGGAAAGGTATAATCGAGTATTTTATCCTAATGGAAGTGCTGGGTCATTCCAGAGAATCATGAGGGCCATACATTACTGAAGCCAAGAGACTTGATTAGTTATAGCCGTAGGACAAACATTAAAATATTTTTAGTCAGACCCTATCTGGAAAAATGTATCTTGAAGTAAATTCCTTTCCGAATAAAGGTATGTCATCACCTGCAGTCTATTGGGATATCCCAATCCAACATAACCATGATGATGCCTAACGCCCGGTCGCCTATACCTGCCCAATTTGTATCTTTCTATGATCTCCGCCCCTTTTACCTGGGCCACCTTTATTTGATTGAATTTCTTTTCACTGGACGGCTTTCATGGATAAGAAAAAGTCAATTAAAGCGTGCATCACAGACATAACTACGCTAATGATTAATCCAATGGCGGCAAAGTGCCTGAATTAAGCCTTTCCTAATATATAAATAAAATGAAGTAAGACGGGTGGTATGGTTGCCCCTAATTCATGCAATATCAGGGTTTGCCTATTGCTAACAATGGAAACTGCTGTGCAGTCTTATAGGAGCTTTGATAGGGGAGGGGGCATTTGTTTTTTGATATACATAAATTGATTGCATATCATTATGTATAAAGAGGATAGTATAATTGTCATTAACTAATAGCATCGGATCATGTGATATCCAACTGATGAAATGGAAATAAACTTCCCATTCCCAGAATGGTAAAAAAAGCATTCAATGATTTTCCTACTGGAAGTTTGAATGTTCCTTCATAAGTCAACATATTATAGCAAAATCCAATCTGGAATAATTAGCGCATTCTACAAATTATATGAAGTATCAGGGAAGGTGAAATTTCAACTATATAATTCTATGTCTCCAGATTTGTCAACCATTGGCTTTTCTGATAGTATAAATGTCCATTTCGTCTTAGCATCGGCTTTTTATGAGTGTGATAACTAAATAAGGAAGGGGAGGTGGTTTCATTGGGTAATCACCCTGATTTTGAACAGGAACGGCAGCGGCTGGATTTTACGAAACGTTATATCGATGTAGTCATCAAAACATCAGAAACAAGCAAAGATCAGTTTCAGCGGAATATGCAAGAAGCTTTTGGCGATGCCGATTGGTCTGAATCGGGCTTATATTCACAGTTACTGACGACGGCCAACTTTTTTGAGATGTCCAAAACCGAACTTGAAAGTTTACGCAAAGCAAGTAAAAAGCCCTACTTTGCAAGAGTGGATTTTGAAAGGAATGACGGTGATAGAGGCGAAGTCCTTTATTTCGGAAAAACATCGCTTTATCAGAGGGAAAGCCAGGAGCAGATCATCGTCGATTGGCGATCGCCGATTGCAAACCTCTATTATGAGGGACGGATTGGTGAAATAGAATATGAAGCCGAAGGAGAGACATTCAGCGGGAATATCACTTTAAAAAGACAGCTAATGATCGAAGAAGGTGTCTTGGAGGAGATAAGGGACATTGATTTGACAACAACGGATGAATTATTGCAAGAATCCCTTTCCAAAAGTTCCAGCAATCGACTGACAGATATCATTACCACGATCCAGGAAGAACAAAATAAAATCATTCGTGCGGATTTGAATAAACCTATCATTGTCCAAGGCGCAGCGGGCAGTGGTAAAACTACAATTGCTTTACATAGGATCTCTTATTTCATTTATCACTATAAAGACCTGTTCGATCCGCGCCAATTAATGATCCTTGCTCCGAGCCGGGTTTTCATTGATTACATATCTGAAGCTTTACCTGAATTGGGTGTAGAAAAGGTAAAACAATTCATATTTTCCGAATATGTTCAGGCAGCGATAGGAAAGCAGGTGAAGCTTGTAGCGGATGATAAATTAACTCGATTGCTGGAAAAGGATGATGAAGCAATTAATTCAGCCGTCTGGATATCAGGTCTGAAGGGCTCCCCTGTCTTTAAATATATATTGGACGAATATGTAAAGGATATTTTCAGGGGTTTCCACCCTAATGCTGATTTTTATTGTGATAAATATCGCCTCTATTCCGCTAAGAAGTTCATTAGATTATTGGAAGAGGATTATTGGTATTTACCATTATACAGCAGGCTGGACAAACTGAAGGCCATTTTACAAAATGAAGTGAAATTGAAAAAGAAAATAATGCTTGAACGTGTTGTTGATCTTTATGATGCCAAAATTGAGAAAGCTCTCTATAGAAATATTGATCCAGTCATTCGTAAGGATTTTATTACAAAATGCCTCGATAAAAAGGAGGAAAGGATTGGTCAGATCCAAAAGGCGATCCGTACTTCCGTAAAAGGGTATTTTAAGCAATTCAAAAGTAAAGATCTCCTGGATTACTATAAGGGGTTATACGAAGATCCGGAGCGTCTTGCCTCTTACAGCAACGGTAAACTCACTGTTGAAGATGCCAGTGTATTATGTGAGTATAATCATAAATTATTTTCTGTTAAAAGTTACGAGCTGGAGGACTTAGGAGCATTATTATATCTTCAGGAGCGGCTTTTTGGTGTCGATAAAGAAAACAAAGCAAAAAATGTCGTCATTGATGAGGCACAGGATTACAGCTTCATGCAGTTACAGGCACTAAAGACGGCAGTGGATACCGATATGTTCACACTTGTAGGCGATCTTGCACAAGGCATCCATTCATACCGCGGACTTCAAACATGGGAAGAGGTTCACAGTCGTATTTTCCCTCGGGCAACGTATACTGAATTACAAAAAAGCTACAGAACAACTGTTGAAATAATGAAACAAGCTAATGAAATACTTCAGTTGTTAACATATGATTTCCCGGAAGTTGAACCTGTAGTCCGTCATGGCAAAGATCCAGAATTCATTTCCATTGAAAAGGAAGGTTGGGAAGAAGAACTTTTCGAACTTATTGCAAGCCTTAAAGAAGAAGGATTTAAAACGTTTGCCGTTATTGCTAAAACGATGAAAGATTGCAAACTGGCTAACGAGAAACTAAAGGGATTCCATCAAGGCTTTCATTTAATAGATGAAGCTGGAAACATCCCTAAAGATAAAACGTTGATTGTTCCTTCCTATCAAGCCAAAGGTCTCGAATTCGATGTCGTTTTTGCAATATCCCTGGAAGAAGCGTATTGCCATGGAAATGAACTTGATATCAAATTGCTGTACGTAACAATGACAAGGCCATTGCACAGGCTTTATTTTTTAGGTAATGAGAAAAAGGCTTTCCTTATCGAGACATGAAAGAGAGGGTGGAGTGTAACCACCCTCTTCGGGATACGATTACAAATGCAAAAGGATATCCTGAATATCTTCCCACCCGAAACCGACTTCGATGAGCTCGATGCCTGCCATTTTAACGGTTTTTTCAGCTATCACTTGACCGCCAAGGGCTTTGTAAAAACCGCATGAAGGATTATCCTTTAATGCCCAGATTATTAAATTCTTATGTCCCATTTCAATAAGCTCATGTATGACCGCTTTTATCATTTTTCGGCCGAGTCCCTGTCGTTGATATTCTTTTAAAAAATAAATGGCATATACTTCACCTTGAATATGCGGATCATTCGTTTGTTCAGGCCCGCCGGCAGCGAAACCGATAATTTCCCCATTGGCGTTTTCCGCTACAAAGGTGGCATTATGCAGCATCTTTAAATTTCTTAGCCAGTTTTTCTTTTTGGCTTCCAGATTCATGGAGGACAAATATTGGTCCGGGAGGATTCCTTTATAAGTCGTTTTCCAGCTGTTAATATGGACATTTGCTATTCCAATTACATCTTTTTCTTTGGCTTTCCTTATCTTCATGAAAACACCTTCTGATTTTCGTATTTTTCCCTAGAATATCATGGAAAAAGTGAATAAGCATTTTATTTATGTTTAAAACTGCATGAGAAAGGATAAGAAATAAAAGAGTGATTCAACCAGATGAGGGGAAGGATGAGAAAGATGAAATTGAAAGTTAGTTTTTATTTTCCGGGTGGCAAAGAGCTAGAGCATGAGGTTGAAGGCGATGACTCAACTCAAATGATTTCAAATATTCAAAAGCACCGCTATTATAATTTAGTTAAAGGCGATTGCCATTATGTCGTAGATACGGAAAAAGCAGCTTATTTTTCAGTAACGGAATTATTGGATTGAGAATAAACCGCATTGGACTTTTGTTCCATTGCGGTTTATTCTTTTTGTTGTAAGGAAACCGGAAAAGGAGTATCGACATGAAAATCAATTTTACCAAGAAACAGTATGAGACATTATTCAAAATGGTTCAGTACGGATATTGGGTTGCTTCCGATACTGAAAATAATAAAGAGTTCAGTGAAGTGGAACAGTATCTCAATTCCTTTGCCAAAGATTTCGGCATGGAAGGTGTCCAGTTTGTGAAGGAATATGAAATTTATGATATAAGCAGGGAATTGGAGGAGCAACTTCATGAAGTCATAAATGAGTATGAAGAAGGAGTGTTCAGGGATAAGCTTGCATACCATTTGGCTAGAAAAGAGTTTGCCGAGGAGTCGGAAAAACATGAATACAATCAGGAGGAGGCGTTTAAACGGATCATGGAGCTTGAAGAAAAATATCATCTTCATATTGAAGAACACGGATTAGTGAAATTGAAAATTGAAGAATAAAAAGAGAGAGGACATAGTTTGTCCTCTTTTTTCTCATGAGAAGTCATGATTTCCTTGTTCATCACGAACGACTTCAACCACTACGCAAAGGTTTTATACACCAAGATTATGGCCTAATTTTTCAACTGTGTATTGGTAAAATGCAATTAAGTCATTTTGTGACGCAAAACCTGCTTGTGCAGTCTGTTCGTTCCCTCCGCCTTTCCCGTTATAAGAACCGAGTTCGGCCCTGAAATATTGTCCGCAGTGAAAGGGCATGGCCCCACTGTGCGAAAGGATGACCTTTTGCTCCTTAAGTGATGCTAATAATACGGTAACCTTTTCCTTTTTTACAATCGTACCTGCAAGGTAAAGCAGTTCCTTCATTGATCTATCTTCGAAAATATGAGAGATGAATCCCCCTGCATTTTCTGCAAGCAGGGAGTCAGCAAGAAAATTTGCATTTTCAAGTTTTAAGTTTTCATTAGCCGATAGTAACTGCTTATAGTCATTCTCCAGTTTCTCCACCCTATTCAGAATCTCTGTACGTCCGGTATTGAACTTATTCGATAATGCTGAAAGAATTCCTAGACTTTCGGAATAATCGTTCAATGCCCTGAAGCCGCACTTAAAATAGAGACGGGTATGCTCTTTCTGCTTTTCCGTTTTGAAAATTTTTATTAAGCCAATCTCACCTGTACGCTCTACATGGGTTCCACCGCAAGGGTTATATTCGATTCCTTCAATCTCGACAATACGGATATTCTCTGAAACTTTAGGCATTTTGACGACAGGAAGTGTTTGTAATTGCTCGTTTGTCACGTAATAGATAAGTATTTCGCGATTCTCGATGATATATTGATTAACTAGCTTTTCAGCAGCAGCCGTATGTTCTTCAGTCCATTGAACTCCTGACATTATATCGATCGTTACATATTCGTTTCCAAGGTGAAAGCTGACCGTATTAGAGTAGAACAGTTCCCTGCAGACAGCAGAGAGTAAATGCTGGCCGCTATGCTGTTGCATATGATCGAAGCGACGGGACCAATCAAGTTCACAGTGGACGATTTCTGAATCTGGCCTTTTTTCCGTCTTATGCAGAATCGTTCCATCATTGCCTTTTTTAACGTCAAGAACGGTGATCCCTTCTATTAAACCAGTATCTGCAGGCTGACCGCCCCCTTCGGGATAAAAAGCGGTTTCTTCAAGAGTGATGTAATAAAAGCCATCTTTTTCAAAGCTCTCCTGAATTTTGGTATCCCATTGGGAAGTCTTTGTGGATGTGTAATACAATTTTTTTGTCATGAATGATTTCTTTTTCCTTTCTGTTGATCATTAAATTATATCACCGAAATACCTGAGTATGAAATTGTGGTTTTGGATGAATAAGTCAGGTAAATAAGTAAACTTTATGACAAATTTTAAATAAATTGTGCAAGATGGCAATATTCTATTTATCAGACTAGCCCTTATGATGTAAAATATTCCTTAAAGAATATACTTTAGACCTAATAAAAAATGAATTAAACAGTTTTGCATAGTCTAAAAGTCATTGTTGAAATTATTGGGAGTAGGATGACAGTAGGGTCGTTTAGGTAGAAAGGGTTAAGTGATAAGAAGTGAATCTTGTAAATATGGAAAAATACAAAAATAGCTTATTTGGGAATATAAAAAACAAACTATCTGATTGGTTAGAGCTGGATGCAGGGGAGACCATTCCTGCCCAAGAGATATTCCGTTTTCTGCATTCAATCAAAGGAACGGCTGGTACCCTGCAATTGTGTGGACTTATGGCCATCACCGAACAGCTATTGGAAGGGATGGATGAAGATAGTGAGCAGGTCTGGGATCGGACGGAACTTAGTAATTTCCTTTTTGAGCTCATTGAACATACATATGAATATGAGCATTTTGATGAAGTTGAAATAAAAGCAAAACCTGTCCGCGATTCACAAGCCCCGCTCATCCAGATCATTGATGATGATATTTCCATGTTGATTTTATTGAAAGATCTATTGGAGGATAAGGGATGGATGGTCATAACGAACGCCGACCCTGTCAAAGCGACAAATCAATACTTTGAAATGCAGCCGGATTGCCTAATTCTTGATATTCAGTTACCTGCAAAGGATGGTTTTCAAATCCTTCAGGAGATTCATCTTCATAACGAGAAATATTTCATACCGAAGATCATGATCAGCATTCAGAACGATAAAGATTCCCGGATAAAAGCATTCAAGATGGGTGCGGATGATTTTATTGGTAAGCCGATTGATATCGATGAGTTTATTGTAAAGATGGAAAGGCATATACAGCGGAAGAAAACCTTTGATCAATCGGTGCTTATTGATGAGTTGACACAGGTATATAATAGAAGATTCCTAGAAGATACACTGCCACGCTATTTTAATGATTATAAGCGGTCAGGGCGTCATTTTTCGATAAGCATCATTGATCTAGATCACTTTAAAAGGGTGAATGATCAATATGGACATTCGGTGGGCGACTTTGTACTGGCTGAGTTTGCCCGATTCATGAAAAGCAATATAAGGAATTCGGACTTGATTTGCCGGTATGGAGGGGAAGAATTCGTCATTATTTTCCCCGATACATCGAATGATGAAGCTAAACACAAGTTAACAAAGTTAATCAAGGACTTTTCTGCAAAGAAATTCAACCAGAATGGTCGCACATTTTCTGTTACATTTTCTGGGGGTGTTTTTACGGTTGATAATGAAGATGTTACGCCAAAGAAGGCATTGGAGGAAGCCGACACTTCTTTATATGAAGCGAAACGCTCAGGCCGCGGAAGAGTTGGAAGCATGCAAATAGCGGGAAATAACAAGAAATCCCTCAATGTGTCCGTTATCGATGATGATTTCATTATCCGGACCATCTTAACTAAAGCCTTGCATTCGCTTCAAATTCCGCATTTTGATTTGAATATCGCTGTATATGAAGATGGTCCATCATTTTTGAAATCCAATCGAGCAAAAGAAGATGTAGGGCATTTTTTAATCCTGGATGGAGTGATGCCCATCATGGATGGAATTGAAGTGCTGCAAAATGTGAAACAAAGCAGTAATGCTGAGTTTTTCACCGTTTTAATGCTAACTGGAAGGAAAAGTACAAATGATATTGCAAATGCTTTGAAACTTGGTGCGGATGATTATGTAACGAAACCATTTAGCATTAGGGAACTTCAGGCTAGGATAGAGCGGCTATTGACGAAGTTAATTTAACTAGGCAAGGGGATTTTACGGTCATGTATTGCGATGGAATTCCATCTGCAAAATGGTGCATGAACACTTCAGGAGTCAAGTCACCAATCGCATGAGGGTTAATTAGGAGGATGAATGATGAAGCGTATTTTATTAGCGGAAGATGAGGAAGTGTTACGAATGCTAGTAGTTGATACTTTAGAAGATGAAGATTATGACGTTGACGAAGCAGCGGATGGAATGGAGGCCGTACAGCTTCTCGAAAGCAATACGTACGATCTTATAATTCTTGATTATATGATGCCCGGATATACCGGATTGGAAATCATTGAAAAAATCCAGTCGTCTGAAATTAAAAACCAAGGGAAAATCTTGATGTTATCTGCAAAAAGCCAACAATTTGAACAAGAAAGGATATTGGAAGCGGGTGCGGATTATTTCATGTCCAAACCATTTAGCCCGTTAAAATTAATAGAAAAAATCGAGGTCATTTTGCATGAAACTGAATCCTTACTTTACTAAGAGCCTTTCTAGGCAAGTAGTTTCTTTAATGACGGGTTGCATCATTTTATTTATTGTCGGAACAGGGGTTTTATTTTATTTTTTGCAGTCTTTGAATGCTGAATATATCCAACAGAGGCAAAGCATTGTGGATAAACAATTGATGATGGATGAAATATTCGATCAATTTAATACCGTCTTTTTAGATATTAAGGGATATATAGCTTTCAATAATGATGCATTAAAGGATAAAGCATTAAATGAGGAAACTTCAATCACGGAAAATATTGAAGCGTTTAAGGAGATTGCCAATACAAAGGAGGATAAGGATATCTCCAATGAGCTTGGGACTTTTACTGAATATTATTTTAGTGGGGTTCTTCCATCCTTATTTGATTCCGAAAAAAAAGGGGGGAAGTTAGAGGTTGAAAAAATGGATAGTACTGAAATTACGGCACAAATTACGAGTCTTCGCAGTACTATTAAATCATACTCGGGCACTTTAACGGAAAGGCTCGATAAAAGTGTGAAGGATCTAACGAAAAAGCAGTCCTATATTCAAGGAGCCTTTGTCGGGTTCGTCCTTATTTTCTTATTCATCTTCTTATTCATCGTCAGATCGATCATCCGGAACATAGGAAGACCTCTTTCGGATTTTTCAATAGCGGCGAATGAAATTGCAGCCGGACGGGAGGCTGTTATTTCCGTCAAGGAAAACCGGAAGGATGAGCTAGGGGTATTGTCGATTGCATTCAAAAAAATGTTTACAAGCGTTCAGGAAAAAGAGCAGGAATTGATGGCGCATAATGAAGAACTGCTTGCACAGCAGGATGAACTTCAAGCCCAGCAAAATGAACTTCAAGTAACACTTGGAATCATCACTGATAATGAGCAGAAGCTCACGAGGAGAAATGAACTAATCAATGGTATATCATCGACTTTAGATAAAAAGGAAGTGCTAAAAAGCATTGTCTTTAATATGAGCAGGTTGATTTCTGCTGATCGTGGGATGATTGCTTTAGTACATGAAGATGTCTCCTCATCATTTGGAATATCGGAAAATGGAATACGGCAATTCCGGAATAATATAAACAGCGGTTTGAATCATCGACTCCTTGAAGAGAAGAAACCCTTCACTATAAAGAGAGAACAAGATGTGGCTGAGAAAGGGTATCACGAAAATAAGAATTACAGTTATGATTTATATCTTCCCGTTTTATCCACGTTTAAAGAAGTAGAAGCTATCATGGTTTACAGCAGGTACGGGACCCTATTTACCGATCAGGAAGTGGAAGAATGCGAAACCTTGGCTAAGCAAATCTCAACGTCGCTAGACAAGATCAAGCTTTACGAACAGACAGAAGAGAATAGGAAGCTGAATCAGGATATCCTGAACACGATTCAGGAAGGTATCCAATTGATTGATCAGGAAAGAAAGGTCATTCAGGTCAATCAGCCATTTTGCGATATTTTTAAAATAGGTTCTTTTCCTGAGCAAATAATTGACATGCCATGGGAAACGTGGAGTGTTGAAATGGCTGCTCAAATGGAGGGGGAGAGATTTTTACATGCAATGGATGAAGCGATTAATAATCCGGAGGGAGTGAATTATGAAGAACGAAGTTTTACATTTAAAAAGGAAGAGACGAATCAGGTCATAAAGGTATATCTTGAAACACTGCATTATCACAATGAAGGCTATGGCACAATTTTGGTTTATCGTGATATTACAAAAGAATATGAAGTGGATCAAATGAAATCCGAATTTGTCAGTACAGTTAGTCATGAATTAAGGACACCGCTTGCAAGCGTCCTTGGTTTTACCGAATTGATGCTGAACAAACCATTGAAACCCGAAAGACAGACAAAATATTTACAGACAATTTACAATGAAGCAAAAAGGCTCACCGCACTTATCAATGATTTCCTGGATGTTCAAAAAATGGAGTCCGGTAAACAAATATATGAAAAAAAATATGTGGAAATCATTCCATTAATTCAAAAGGTAATTGAACATTTGGAAATAAATACAGCACAGCACGATATTCGGCTCAATATCGAAACCAAGGATTTAATGATCCTAGGGGATCGTTTGAAAATCGAACAAGCATTTTCAAACCTTTTAAGCAATGCAATCAAATATTCTCCTGATGGGGGCGGGATCTCTGTCCGAGTATATAGCAGGAACGATATGCTTTTCATAGATATCCAGGATGAGGGTTTAGGCATCCCAAAAGAATCAATGCCGCATTTATTCCAGAAATTTTATAGGGTCGATAATTCAGATCGCAGGCGGATTGGAGGAACGGGCCTTGGATTAGCCATTGTTGATGAAATCATAAAGTCACACGGCGGAAATGTTTCGGTGGTTTCCAATTATGGACATGGAAGTACATTTACCATATCCTTACCTAGAGTAACTCTGAAAGAATTGGGGCAGAACAATGATGGACAGCCAAGAAAACTTAACCATGAAATCATGGTCATTGAAGATGATATAAACTTAGCGGAACTGCTAAAATATGAATTGATGGACAGTGGCTTCCACGTTAGCTATTTCAACAGTGGTAGAAAGGCATTTCAAAAACTGAAAACCTCACCTCCGGATGCCATTGTACTGGATATCCTTCTTGAAGAGGGAGAGATGGACGGCTGGACGATCCTGAGGGAATTAAAAGGATCTGCTGACTTGAATGAGATTCCCGTTTTTGTATCGACCGCACTTGACGAAAGGGAGAAGGGAATTTCCTTGGGAGCGAAGGATTATTTAGTTAAACCTTATAAACCGAGCCAATTATCCAAAGTGATCATGCATACCTTGTTAAGTAACGGTAAACAAGGGCAGATTCTGATTCCGCAAGTATTCCATGAAGAAAAGAAGGATTAAAAAATAAAAAACCGTAATAGGTATACAGAACATCAAAAAAATGATAAATTCAAATATGTTGGAAAAATAAATAATTGGGTACAATTGTAGGTAAAGGTAAGTAACAGGAGGATTTTTATTCATGCAAAACATTCAGGCCGGCATGGCTGTAGAGTTAGAAGTGGAACGTAAGGCTGATTTTGGATGGTTTTTAACGGATGGTTCAGAAGATGTCTTACTTCATCATAATGAAATGAATGAAGGAACGGAACTAGAGATTGGCGATGAAGTAACTGTGTTCATCTACCATGACAAACAAGCAAGGCTAACAGCGACAATGAAGATACCCGAAATTCAGATTGATCGATATGGCTGGGCGGAAGTTGTCAATGTGAAAAGGAAACTGGGGGTTTTTGTGGACATCGGTCTTTCCAAAGACATTCTTGTATCCCTGGATGACCTTCCAAATATAGATCGCTTATGGCCTGAGGTTGGTGATCGTTTATATGTATCCCTGAAGACAGATCGTCATGATCGCCTGTTTGGTAAACTTGCAACGGAAGATGTTATTCAGGAGATTGCAGTAAAAGCTCCTTTAAAAGGAGTCCGTAATACCAGTATTAAGGGAAATGTCTATCGTTTGCTTATGGTTGGATCTTTCTTTATTTCACAAGAAGGGTACCGCTGTTTCATTCACGAAAGTGAACGCAAGGAGGAGCCCCGTCTTGGTGAATTAGTTGAAGGGCGCGTCATTGATAGTAAAGAAGATGGAACGCTTAACGTTTCATTAATCCCCTTTAAACAAGATTTAATGGGGGAAGATGCTGATGTCATTTTCACTTACTTAATGAATCGCGGCGGTGCAATGCCTTATGGTGACAAAACGCCACCTGATGATATTAAGTTTCACTTCGGTTTGAGCAAGGGAGCGTTCAAGCGTGCCCTTGGCAAACTGATGAAAGAAGAAAAGATTTACCAGGAAGATGGATGGACATATTCTTCAGACCGAAAATGAAAAAGCAGCGGATTTTCTCCGCTGCCTTTTTTTATGTGAATTTCATTAAAAGAACTTCTTTTTACCTTTTTCTTCTTTTAAAATCTCCACAGCTTCCCTGAACCTCATCGAATGGATAATTTCCCTTTCACGTAAAAACCTGAGTGAATCATTGATATCAGGATCATCCGAGATGTCAATCAACCACTGGTAGGTTGCTCTGGCCTTTTCTTCAGCGGCAATATCTTCATATAAATCAGCAATCGGATCGCCTTTAGCTTGAATATATGTGGCAGTCCACGGACTTCCTGCCGCGTTTTGATAAAAAAGAGCACTATCATGATTGACATAATGTTCACCAAGGCCGGCTGCTGCCATCTGCTGTGGTGTGGCATCTTTTGTAAGTTTATAAATCATTGTGGCAATCATTTCCAGATGAGCGAATTCTTCCGTTCCGATATCCGTCAGCAGGCCAATCACTTTATCGGGAATTGTATATCGTTGATTTAAGTATCGGAGTGCTGCAGCCAACTCACCATCAGCACCCCCGTATTGTTCTATTAAAAATTTAGCCAATCGAGGATTACAGTCCCTGACTTTAACTGGATATTGCAGCTTCTTTTCGTAAACCCACATAGCTCATCTCTCCTTATACCTGCCATGGCCAAGGGCCTTGGCCCCATTCCCATTTATTTTCACCGCCTGGACTGTTTCCAAATCCCAATAATGGTCCATATTTAGGCTCAAAAACCGATTTCAACTGTTTGGAATATTCATGAAATTGATTAAATTGCTGTAAAGCCTGCTGGTCGTTAGGATGTGTATCCAAATAAAGAGTCAACTCTACCAGTACGAAATCGGCAGCCTGTATTTGTTCAAGCAACTGATAATATTCATCATCCAGTTTCTTATTCATTTACGTCTCCCTTTCCCGATATGGATTATCATAAAAATCATAAAAGAATTTCCAAAGTGTACCGTATTTCAAAGCTTCTTCCGGTGTGAACTGCTCCATATTAGGCGGTTGAAAATTAATATACAAATTAGGAGGTGTCCTGTAATACTTTCTCCCAATAGGCGGACAAGGATCGAATTTACTATGGAAAGGTTTATATGACTTAACTAATGTAAAAGTCTTTTCGCGAGTCAAAAAAAATACCTCCTTTGTAAAGATATAGCCTTTAATTTTTATGCCTGGGTAATGCATAATATGACTTCTCTGGTCTGGAAAGGAAATTAACTGGAAAATGATGTTTTTTCAGAATATTATAAAATCTTGTTATAGTCCCGTTATCTTACTGTGATGTTTGTCATCTATTCTTTATCTGTTTGTTCTTTGTATAGAAAAAAACTATGTTAAGATTTAACTCGTAGCTTATAAAGCAGCTCACAAGGAGGTAACAACATATGAAAAAATCAATCTTATCGTTAGCGGCAGCGGCTGCAATATCCGGTGCATTTACAATCCCGGTACAAGCAGAAGATGTCAAAGTGAAAGATGGAGACACATTATGGGGGATATCTCAAACATATAAAGTATCAATAGAAGATGTTAAGTCTTGGAACAATTTGTCTTCAGACGTGATTTATGCCGGAGAAACCCTACATATTTCTCAAGAGGAGCATTATAAAGTAAAGTCAGGGGACACATTATCGGAAATTGCAGACAAATATGATGTAGCGGTAAATGAGATTAAATCTTGGAACGGTTTAAATTCAGATACAATCCATCCTGACCAGAAACTGGTCATTAAACCTGCAGCTAATAAAGTAGAAGCTGCGAGTGTAGGGCCAGCGCAGGAATCAAAGCAAGCTGCACCAGCAGAACAATCAAAGCCAGTTGAACAATCAAAGCCAGTTGAACAATCAAAGCCAGTTGAACAATCGAAACCAGCAGAACAATCAAAGCCGGTTGAACAATCGAAACCAGCAGAATCATCTGAAAAAGCAGACACAAACAATGAATCCAACGATCAAGCAGGAATCAAAAAGGAAATCACTGTTAGGGCAACTGCCTATACGGCTGATTGTCAAGGCTGCAGCGGTACTACAGCCACAGGAGTTAACCTGAAAGCTAATCCCGATGCAAAGGTGATATCAGTGGATCCATCAGTCATTCCGCTTGGATCTAAAGTTTATGTAGAGGGTTATGGCTACGCGACCGCAGCTGATACAGGCAGTGCCATCAAAGGGAATAGAGTGGACATCTTTGTACCTAACGAAAAAGATGCCGTGAATTGGGGCGTTAAAAACGTCAAAGTTCAAATCCTGAATTAATTAAACCATCCAAAACATGTTTATATATTGAAAAAAGTAGACACAGACATAATGTGTCTGCTTTTTTTGTCCTTTTGGTTCACGGGAAAAGCAGGTACAATGAAAGAAATAGATCCTTATGAATCCTAACAAGGAAAATAGGAGGAGTAATAAATTGATGGAAAAAGCTCGTGAATATTTACAGGAATACTTTGGTTATGAATCATTCCGAAAAGGTCAGGAACAGATTATCGAACAAGTTTTAGAAGGAATAAACACGGCGGGAATCATGCCTACTGGCGGAGGTAAATCAATATGTTACCAAATTCCAGCCCTTCTGTTACCAGGTGTAACACTCGTGATATCCCCACTTATTTCCTTGATGAAGGACCAAGTAGATGCCCTCGAACAAAATGGGATTGATGCCACATTTCTTAATAGCTCCATTTCTGGGATAGAATCATCCAATAGAATGAACGATATTAAGCAGGGGAGATATAAACTGGTTTATGTTGCACCTGAACGGTTGGAAAATCCCGCATTTCAACAGGATCTATTTAATGTGGGAATTTCATTGGTTGCCATTGATGAGGCCCACTGTATATCTCAATGGGGACATGACTTCAGACCAAGTTATTTAAAAATCAAAACCTTATTGAAAAACATGCCATCAGCTCCGACTGTACTGGCATTAACGGCAACAGCCACACCGCATGTGACCGATGATATATGTCAGTCACTAGGAATATCAGTGCAGCATACAGTATCAACGGGATTTTCCAGGGATAACCTGTTCTTTTCCGTTGTGAAAGAAGAGAATCGCGGACGGTTTTTAATGCGCTATTTAGAGAAAAACAAAAGTGAATCGGGTATCATATATGCAGCCACTAGGAAAGAAGTCGATACCTTGTATGCCAAACTTATTAAAGCCGGGTTCAAAACAGGTCGATACCATGCTGGCATGAATGAACAAGACCGATCGGAACAGCAAGACCAATTCATTCGGGATGACGTTCCCTTGATGGTAGCAACATCCGCCTTTGGGATGGGAATCGATAAGTCGAATGTCAGATACGTCATACATTACCAAACTCCAAAGAACATGGAGAGTTATTATCAAGAAGCGGGCCGTGCAGGGAGGGATGGATTGGAAAGTGAATGTATCCTCTTATATTCCCCTCAGGATATGCAGATACAGCGTTTCTTGATTGATCAATCTAATCCCTCGCAGGAGTGGCAATCCCAGGAATTGAAGAAATTGAACAGAATGAAGGATTATTGTTTTACCGAAGGGTGCTTGCAAGCCTTCATCCTTCGATACTTTGGAGAAGAAAACCCGGAAGATTGCGGTCATTGCGAAAATTGTACAGATAAACGTGACTCTGTTGAAGTAACTACACAGGCACAGATGGTCCTTTCATGCATGTTGCGAATGGGTGAGAGATTCGGTAAAACGATGATTTCCCAAGTGCTTACGGGATCACGCAATAAGAAAATTGAAGAGTTTGGATTCCAGAAGCTTTCAACCTATGGTATCATCAATGATCAATCTGCGAAGGATGTAGGTGATTTCATTGATTTCCTGACCGCAAAACAGTACATCGAAATGACGGGCGGGCAGTTTCCGGTCCTCAAGGTCACCAATGCTGGCAGGGAAGTGTTACTGGGACAGAAAAAGGTCCTGCGTAAGGAAATGAAAAAAGTAAGCAGCATCAGTGCAGATCATGGGTTGTTCGAAGATTTAAGACAGTTAAGAAAAGAATTGGCAAGTAAGGAAAATGTACCTCCATTCATTATTTTTTCCGATGCATCTTTGAAAGATATGGCTGTCAAATTGCCGAGGACAGAAGAGGAATTCCTGGAAGTTAAAGGCGTAGGGATGCAGAAATTTGAACGCTTCGGATCTGTGTTCTTACAAGGTATTTCCCAGTATGTACAGGCACATCCTGAATTAGAAATGAATACTATGGTTACAAAGGAAACGGTAAAGCGAGCTACTAAACCATCTCATTTAGAAAGCTACCGCTTATATCGGGAAGGCAAATCAATCAAGGAAATAGGAACATTGAGAGGGTTGTCTTCCGTTTCAATTGAAAATCATTTATTAAAGTGTGCAGAAGAACACTTGGATATCAAATGGGATGAGATTTTCTCGGATAAAGAGTTTGATCTTGTTTTGGAAACTGCGAAACAATTGGATTCTGAAAAATTGAAACCGCTAAAAGAAGCCTTGCCTGAACATATTTCCTACTTCATGATTAAAGCGATATTGGTTAAAGCAGGGTTGGAAAACGAAGGGTGATAAGGTTTTTTTGGATAATTTTTTCATTGAATAAATAAGAATTTAGTTTATTGCGTATACTAGGAATGATAAAAAGGAGGAATTTTCGCCTTTAATCAGAGTCTTTATATAAAAAAGAGGAGGTTGCTCATGTATTTTGGTAAAAAGAATTCAGAGGAACCAGAAATCGTTATGGAAGATACGATAGTATATGCATGTGGATCAGCAGATTGCAATGGTTGGATGAGAAAAGATTTTGCCTCGGAAAACTATGATTGCCCAATGTGCGGAAGTCAATTAATTGAGGAAGTCAGGGAACTTCCAAAAATTGAAAATGAGTATAATGCGTTTAAATAAAAGAGGTGGATCATAGCCTCTTTATTTTTTATTTTAAGAAAGAAGTATGACAATAACGCTTTACACATAAAAATATTTATGGTATTATTAAGATTCAGTGTTGAGAAAATAAAGCACTGGAGGGTAATTTAAAGTAACATTTTTATTAATAAAATAATTTTTCATCATTTTCATGATGAAGTAGAAACAAGTTAAACACATCTAGAAAAAAGAACTACATGTAATTATTTTCCTCGATCCATTTCTGTTCTTCATTAACTTACTTCTATGTACCATTTGTCTTTTGGAATTTAATCTACCCAATTGGAATTACGGACGGTTTTAATTAATAAACATGTACTTACAAGCTTTTATCTGATTCTCGCAGGCACGGTCTAGGAACCGTATGGATGGGAGAGAGGCAGGGCTTTCATTGTTTTAGGTTTTGGCATTAAAAATTACTCTCATGCTCGATACGCTTTGAAATGTTCATTGAACGAGCAGGAAGAACCATATGGAATGGATTCTTGAACAGCGCAGTCCCGATTATCTTGAAGGGTAAGTCAGGGACTGTGTTTCATTTTGGGGAATCATTTCTTTTTTAGAATTTTTCTTCAAATAAATAAAGCATATATATGATATAATGGGTAGTGAGATATGAAAAATTCATGTCGTAATCTCAAGTTCTTACCATTCAAAAGTTTGTTTGAAAGAAAACAATAATCATACTTGGATTTGCGAATGGTTATTTACTCACAATTTAGATTAAACGCCATCTATTCTTTCTTTTATCTTTATGGCTTGTGATCTGTTATGCAGGACGGAGTCAATTCAATTCTAAGGAGTGAGATATATGTATAGAAGAAATAATACGGAAGAAATCATTCCTGAAGAAACTAAGGTGTGGGAATGTACATCAGAAGATTGCAAAGGTTGGATTCGCGATAACTTTACAAGTAATGATGAACATGTTTGTCCGTTATGTAGCAGCGAGATGAAACCCGGCACCAGAATGCTTCAAGCAATCAACAATCCAAGGAACTATTAAGGCTAGATAAAAAAAGCTGAAGGGGATTCTCCCTTCAGCTTTTTTTATCTTTTTGCCAATTGGATGAAGCAAAAAGCAGGTGAGGTTAGTGGATATCTTTTTTCTTGAATCGACCGCCTCGAACTTCCGCGATATCCCCTACGGCAAGAAATGCAGATGGATCGAAGCTTTTGACTATCTCTTTAAGTTTTGCTTCCTCAAGCCTGTTTATTACACAAAAGATGACTTTTTTATCATCACCAGAATAAGCACCTTCTCCAGCTAAAAAGGTTACGCCCCGTCCAAGACGATTCATTATCGCTTCGCCGATATCATTAAATTCATCACTGATGATCCAAACAAATTTAGATTCGTCCAAACCTGCGATGACGATATCCATCGTTTTATATGCCACGAAGTAGGCTATGATCGAATACATGGCACGATCCCACGAGAATACGAAGCCCGCACTGCCAAGGATGAATAAATTAAAGAACATGACGATCTCCCCAACGGAAAAAGGGAGCTTCTTGCTAGCGAGAATAGCAAGTATTTCTGTGCCATCCAACGAGCCGCCATATCGAATGACCATTCCAACACCAATTCCAAGAATCATACCGCCGAAAGCGGACGCTAGAAGGATATCCTGAGTGAAAGCTGGTACATGATGAAGCAATGCAGTGGTAATGGAAAGGACTAAAATTCCATAAAGGGTAGAGAATGCGAAGGTTTTTCCAATTTGTTTATAACCGATAAAAAAGAAAGGAAGATTCAAAATGAAAAGAAAGATTCCAAGCTTCCATCCAGTGATGTAAGATAACATAATCGAAATACCCGTTATGCCCCCGTCGATTACGTTATTCGGCACTAAAAAAATCTCGAGGCCGACAGCCATTAAAACTGCACCGATTGTAATTAATAGACCTCTCTGTAAAATTTGTCTAAGTGTTAATCTTTTATGCTGGGTCTTCTTTTGCATAATTTCTGTTGTACTTGCACCTGCCAGGTCTGACATAATCATGCCCCCACTCCTTCTCTCTATATAAGTTCTATTTAATTATAAACCTATAGGTATAATTAAATAAAGAAATTAACATTCCTAATTATTATATTCCTGAATAATTATTGGTATTATTTATCATTCCCTGCAATGATGAAGCAGGGGTGTGAATGCTTGTCAGTACCATGTATTCATATTCTACTCCATATAAAACAATAGTATTTCTCATTTAATTGATTTTATGAAAAAACCTGCATTTTCTTGAGGAAGGGGGTGCGCCGAAAGAATCAGAGTGTAAATATACAGGAGTAAGGAAATAAAAAACCTTTGAGGTCCTATGAATTTACATTACAATATAGGAGAATAGAACGTTAGAGGTGATCAAGTAAAAAAATGGAACAATCAATTGTGGCATCAAATCCTGTCCTCTTTATGATTGCAGTACTATTGATAATAATGGCGTGTTATACGGCTTTGGATTTATTGACAACATTACTGACGATAGAGAGATATAAACGCCTGGTATATATAGGGAGCAGCTGCTCTATGGGAGTGGCAATCTGGACGCTTAATTTTGTGGTCATATACACACTCGATAATTCAGGAATGGCGGCATACAACTTTTCTACAATAATCTTTTCGTTAGCATTAGCGATCGCTCTTGCAGGGGCTGGGTTACTGGCCATATCGTATAAAACACAAGTTCTGCAAATCGTTTTTTGCGGCTTCATGTTTACGATGGCCATTTTATCAAATTATATTATGGGAACATCTTCGTTAAATCATACTTTGCACTTTAGCCCATTGTCGGTACTCAGTACGCTTTTCAGTATCTTTATATTATTTGTAGCAGCGCTTGCAATATTATTTTATTTTAATAAATTAAGTCAATCTTCGCTAAAGCCAGTCAGTACGCTCATGATGAGTGGCGCAATCATTGAAGGCTATTATCTTTTTGTAAGAGTGTTACCGATGAATGTGAAAAATGAAACGGGTGAATTTGTTCCACTCACTCCACTTATGCTTTATCTTACATGCTTCGTTTCAATATTCATCCTTGCCAGCTTGATAGCTTCAAGTACGATCGTGGGCCGTCGGCTAGCAAAAAGTGATAATACTGTGAGTGATATCCGTTATGCTTTAGATCAATCGGCAATCGTCGCCATAACGGATGCAAAAGGAATCATTACATATGTTAACGAAAAATTCCTGGAAATATCACAATATGAAAAACATGAACTAATTGGAAAAAATCATTCGATAATCAATTCTGGTTATCACGCAAAAGAATTTTTCACTGACTTATGGCAAACGATCAGCCAAGGGAAAACATGGCATGGTGAAATATGCAATCGGGCTAAAGATGGTAATGTGTATTGGGTGGATACAACAATCGTTCCGTTCATGAAAAAGGGGAAACCATATCAATATATTTCCATCCGTTCGGACATTTCCGCTCGTAAAAAAGCAGAAAATGCTTTAAAGGGGTCAATCAAGGAACTAGAAGATATGCATTATGCAATCAACCAATCTTTGATTGTGGCGATAACCGATGATAAAGGAGTCATTATTGAAGTGAATGAAAAGTTCTCGGAGGTTTCAGGTTATGGCAAAGGTGAATTGATAGGCCAGACCCATAGAATGGTTAATTCCGGATACCATTCAAAGGAATTCTTTGAACAAATGTGGAAGACCGTCCATGAACGGAAAGTTTGGAAAGGTGAAATTAGAAACAAGGCGAAAGATGGCAGTTTTTATTGGGTCGATACAACAATTGTTCCATTTTTTAGCGAAGAAGGAAAGCCATTTCAGTTTTTGGCACTGAGATATGACATAACTGAGCGTAAACAATCTGAAGAGATGCTCCATCGGCAGGATAAATTAGCCGCTGTCGGACAGCTTGCTGCTGGGGTGGCACATGAAATAAGGAATCCGCTGACCTCCATGAAAGGGTATACGGAATTTTTGCAACTGGATGAAACGGACGAAAATAAACAAGAATATCTAGAAATAATCATGGATGAAATCAATCGTGTGAATGAGATAGTTGAAGAGTTCTTACAATTGGCCAAACCACAGGCATTGATATTGGAAACGAAGAATCTTGTGTCGATCATTCAAAACGTTGTATCTTTGACGGAGTTTGAAGCCAGGAAGAAGAACATCACGCTGATTTCGGAATGTAATGACGAAGAAATCCTCGTTCGTTGTGATGAGAATCGGTTAAAACAGGTCATATTAAACTTCATTAAAAATGGTATGGAAGCTATGCCTGAGGGTGGTTTCATAAAAGTCATTACTGAACTTAAAGAGGAAAATGTGCATATATCCATAACCGACACAGGAATCGGGATGCCGCCAGAGCAGCTTAAGAGATTGGGAGAACCATTTTTCACCACGAAAAAATCTGGTAATGGGTTAGGTCTCATGATCAGCTTTAAAATCGTAGAAAGCCATTCTGGAAATGTCTTTGTCGAGAGCGAAGTCAATAAAGGAACAGTCTTTAATATCGTGCTCCCTATTTAAAATGTCTAATAGGAAGCAATGAAAAAAAAATCATCAACTTTTTAGAAGATATCTGCGTGGGGGAACGGGATTTGGAAAAACAAAAGTATGACAATATTATTAGCTTGAAGGTATTTTACCTTTTTTCTTTTTTTGCAGTGGGAAGTTTAACACCGCTATTAAGCGTTTATTTGGCCAATGAGGCAGGTTTATCCGGTATTGAGATAGGGACGATCATGTCTGTTGGACCGATAGTGATGATCGTTTTTCAACCTTTTTGGGGAATTGTTTGTGATTGGAGCGGGAGACCAGCAAAAATACTCGCAATGACGTCGTTTCTTGCTGGTCTATTCGGTTTAGGCTACTTGCTGTTCGAACACTATTTCCTTTTCGTATCCGTCGCAATCGCTTTGGCCATCTTTCAAAGTGCGATAATACCAGTTTCTGATAGCATCACCCTTCAATATACAACAAAAATCAAATCGAATTATGGGAAAATCCGTTTATTCGGATCACTTGGTTACGGTGTGGCTGTTTTTGTAATGGGAAAGTTATCTGAATCCTTCATGGGTCCTTCCGTTATATTTTATGCCTTTTTCTTCGGCCTGCTGATAGCGGCTAGTCTGGCTCTTCGTTTGCCCGAAGAACCACCAGGGGGGAAAGTGAACCTTTTTGGTGGAATGAAAGAATTGATTACCATGAAGCGATTTCTTATCTTTCTTGCTATAACGTTCTTGCTTTTTGGTCCTAATCTTGCAAATAATGTATACTATGGTTTGTTTATCGAGGCAAGAGGCGGTACATATACAGGAATTGGCATTGCGTTCCTATTAGCTGTATTATCGGAAATCCCCTTTATGAGAATGGCAGGTGCCTGGATTCATAAGATAGGCTTGCTGCCAATTACCTTACTGGCTGGCACGGCTTCATTGCTCCGCTGGGGTTTATACTTCACGGAACCAAGTTTGGCTACCGTATATGTGACTTCGATCATTCAAGGGTTTTCACTTGGCCTATTCATTCCAGCAGCTTTACAATATATCAGGGAAGTTGTCCCAGCACGTATAACAGTAACAGCAATAACGCTTTATTCCGCCATTGGCAACGGATTGGGGAACTGGTTCAGTACCTTCAGCGGCGGGATAATATTGGAAAAATCAGGGATATATTCAGTCTATTTATTTTATGGTTTTCTCACACTGATCGGGATGCTGCTTACAATTTGGCTCATGAAGGTAGAAAAGAATGTAAAAGTAATGGGGAAACCCATAGGTATAATGGAAAAATGATGAGAGAACAGTTCTGATAAGGAAGATCAAAGTGGGCATGCAAAACTCAGGTCTAGGGCTGGATTAACTACCGCGGCCCCCGAGTGCCTTCTTTAGTGCGTGGCATCATGTTTCAGGTCAAAAGGATTAGACAATATCAAAGGGAATTACATGAAGGGTCAATAATCGATTAAACAGTCATTCAAAAAGGCAGAAAGGGAATACATATGTCCCATTCTGTCTTTTTTTTGGCTCTTTTCGTAAAGATTGTTGTTTTTAAAACGAAAAGATTTAAGGTTGATTGGAGCGCAAGTGCGAGACTCCTGCGGGAGCAGCGGGACAGGTGAGACCCCAGAGGTGTTTATGCCGAGGAGGCTCACCGCCCGCCCCGCGGACAGCGAGCATCTGGAGGGGAAATCAACCACACCGCATTACTTGAAATCGCAACAAAGTTGCGAAAACAGCCTTTTTTTTAATAAGTTGTGGGAATTTTATCCATAAGTAAACGTTTTTTTATTTTTGGAAATAATATGATTTAATGGAAGATAGAGAATGAATGGAAGGGTGAGTGTTTTTGAGTAAACCAAAAGTGTTGGCTACTACCATCGTATCAGCCCTAATCAGCCTTTTTTTTGTATTTTGCCTAGGATGGGCGATGATGGACCATTATGGAAAAGGAACGTCCGATATGGAAGTAATTGAAGAAACCCCCATTAAAAGTGACCTTCCTGCTGATTTTACGGTATTGGCGATAGGCGATTCATTAACACGTGGCACAGGTGATGAAACAGGCAAAGGCTATGTTGGACTTGTTGTTGAAGAGTTGAAGAGTCAATATAAAAGAAAACCAATCATTCATAACCTCGGAATTAATGGACAAGTGTCTAAAGAATTGGTGCAGCAAGTGAAACAACCGGAAGTTAAGCGCCAAATCCAGGCAGCTGATGTTATTTTAGTTACAATCGGGGGTAACGATTTATTTCAAAAAGGGCAGACCCTGCTTGAATATGATCGTGAAGCTACATCCGTATCACAAAAGAATTTCTTGGGAAATTTACATGAAATTTTTAAAGATATAAATAAAGTCAATGATTCAGCTACTATTTTGTTACTTGGTCTGTATAATCCATTTATAGATTTGGATAAAGACTTTGATACGAACCGCATCGTACGGGAATGGAATAATGAAACGGCGGAAGTCGTGGCTCATTATGAAAATGCAATTTTTGTTCCAACATTCGATTTATTTCAATTGTCGGTAAATGAGTATTTGTATTCGGACAATTTTCACCCTAATAAGAAAGGGTATCGTTTAATTGCTGATAGAGTTGCTCCTTTAATAAAATGGGAGGGTGTGGAACGATGAAACAGGTGACATTGTCTGTTAGGGACTTGAGAAAAAAGATTGGCAAACGGGAAATTATTAAAGGAATAGATTTTGAGTTGAATGAAGGTGAGGTTTTCGGCTTTTTAGGACCGAACGGGGCAGGTAAGACGACGACAATCCGCATGTTGGTCGGATTGATTAAGCCATCATCGGGTTCCATCCAAATATGCGGTTATGATGTTCGTCAGGAATTTACGAAGGCCATGAAGCAAATGGGCTGCATCGTTGAAAATCCAGAATTATATCCATTTTTGAGTGGGTGGGATAATTTACTCCACTTTGCAAGAATGTTACCTGAAGTCGATGAAACAAGAATGATCGAGGTTGTTGAACTCGTCGGCCTGCAAGTGAGAATTCACGATAAAGTGAAGACCTATTCGTTAGGTATGAGGCAGCGTTTAGGAATCGCGCAGGCAATGCTGAACAGTCCTAAGCTATTAATATTGGATGAACCGACTAACGGTCTAGATCCTGCCGGAATCCGTGAAATGCGACAATTCATCAGGAAGCTGGCTGAAGAAGAAGGTATGAGTGTTCTGGTTTCCTCACACTTATTAGGTGAAATACAGCAACTTTGTGACCGGGTCGCAATTATTAAAGGCGGGGAAATTATTAAAACGGATACAGTGGAAAGCTTATTATCCCAGCAGGAGCGGATAATTTGGCGGGTGGAACCTATTCAAAAGGGAGCGGAAGTTCTTAGCCGCTTCACCGATATTACCTTAGATCAAAAATATATCATTACAGCTTATGATGAATCCGAAACGCCTGAATGGAATGCAGCACTTAACCAAGCAGGGGTGAGGGTGCATGAAATGAATCGAAAGCTCCCGGGATTGGAAGAGTTGTTTTTGCAAGTTACCGGTGTCGGAGGTGCAGGCATTGAATAACTTGGTCCAAAATGAAATGATGAAGATGCTGGCAAAAAAACGGCTGATCATAATCGGTATCATCGTTGGAATTTTAGTTTTGATGTTTACATATGCCCAATACAAACAAGTGGAAGAGCAACGGGAGAAGTTGGGAACTGATGATTGGCGTGCGGCTCTTCAGCAGCAAATCATTGATACTCAAAATCGATTGGGCTCGAATAGGATGCTGGATGAGTGGCGTGAACAGCTGCAAGTAAGTCTGAAGCAGCAGCAATATTATCTCGATCATGATATTAATCCCTCAGAACCAGGCGCAGCTACTTTTACACGCATGTTTTTGGAAAATGCAATTGATTTGTTCATTCCGCTGTTGATCATGATTGTGGCCAGTGATTTGGTTTCTTCCGAAAATGGACAAGGCACGATCAAACTTCTGTTGACAAGGCCAGTGGAGCGCTGGAAAATCTTATTGAGCAAATATGTAACATTATTATTATCGGTTTCGATTATCGTGGCGATGACAGCCTTATTGTCTTACCTTTTATCAGGAATCGTTTTCGGGTACCAAGGCTGGGGGGCCCCCGTAATAACCGGATTCGAATTGAATGGTGCTGATGTGGATGTCAGTCAAGTAAGGTTAGTTGAACAATGGAAATTCCTATTGATGGATTTGGGACTTGTCTGGCTGGTGGCGGTTGTTGTAGGGACTCTTTCTTTCATGCTTTCGGTTTTAGTAAGGAGCACTCCTGCAGGCATGGGCATCATGCTGGCTGCATTAATTTCCGGGGCTATATTGAACAATATGGTTTCATCATGGGAATCAGCGAAGTATTTCTTTATGGTGAATTTGAAGTTGACCGCTTATATTAGCGGCACGGCTCCACCGATAGAAGGGATGACTTTATTATCATCTGTCATTACCTTGCTCGTTTGGTGGGCTCTTGCTTTAATTGTATCTTTTACAGTATTTACCCGGAAGGATGTATTCTGAGAAATAGCCTAAATAGATTATTGGTGTTGACAAAAGGGCTTCCGGAAGTGTCGCACCCCGAACCAATTTCAAAAGAAGACCCGGTTTAATGGCTAGCCGAGACCCCCGGCGGACACTCGGGGAAAAGGGAGCGGATTTCTGAAATCATCTTCATTCTTAAAAATAAAAAACAGAAGGCAAACTCGTCTTTTACCTTGAATTTGTCTTCTGTCTGAAACAGCCTATATAAATAATAGGTTGTTTTTTATTTTCTTGTACTGGGTATCCTTTAAAAAAAGCATGTTCAAAATTAGGAGGATTATAAATGGATGATAATCATTTGAATGAAAAATTCATGCCAATGACTTCAGTCTCCAGTGGTGATGTACAGATAATAAATGAGAATATATATTGTCTGTCCGTCCAAATCGTTAATGTAATATTTGTAGGGTCACCCAAAGATGATAAATGGGTATTGATAGATGCAGGGATGCCACGCTCAGCAGAGGTAATAAAGAAAACGGCTGAAGAAATATATGGACCACAAAATCCACCTGCTGCCATTATTTTGACACATGGACATTTCGATCATGTTGGCGCACTGATTGAGTTAATGGAGCATTGGGAAGCTCCAGTTTATGCCCATATAAAAGAAATGCCTTATTTAACGGGTCAGGAAGATTACCCCCAACCGGATCCTACTGTTGAAGGAGGGATGATCGCAAAAATTTCATGGATATTTCCGAATGAGGGAATCAACCTTGATGAAAAAGTTCAGCCATTGCCTGATGACCATAGTGTTCCCGGACTTCGTGATTGGAAATGGGTTCACACCCCTGGCCATTCAAATGGACATATTTCACTCTTCCGTGATAGTGACCGAAGTTTGATTGCTGGAGATGCTTTTGTGAATGTCAGGCAAGATTCACTATACAAGGTCATCACTCAGGAGAAAGAAATAGCGGGCCCACCGCGGTATTTAACAACCGATTGGGAGGCTGCAAAAGAATCTGTAAAGTTATTGGAAAGTATGAAGCCGGCTGTTGCCATAACGGGGCACGGGTATCCTGTTGAAGGGCATGAGCTGGAAATGGGTTTATCGAAGCTTGCAAAGGAATTCGATTCATTAGCTAAGCCGGATCATGGGAAATATGTAGAATGAAACATGGCATGTTTCATGAATAATTTCTCTTCAGAAGTCAAAAATAAACAAGCAACTTATGAAAATGGAGGGATATCCGTGACTACATTAAGAGATATCATGACAACAGACGTGAATTGTTGCTCTGCGGAAGATAATATATATGAAGCAGCAGTCAAAATGAAGGATGATGATGTTGGTGTCATTCCTGTTTTGGAGAATAACCATTTAATTGGTGTCATCACAGACAGGGATATCGTCATTCGCTGTGTGGCCGAGAAAAAGCCGAATTCAACTAGAATTACTGATGTCATTTCCACGAACCTTGTAACAGGCACGCCAGGTATGTCAGTGGAGGAAGCTGAAGAGTTAATGGCTACCGAGCAAATCAGAAGGCTCCCTATCATTGAGAATGACACGCTGGTGGGAGTCGTGGCATTAGGTGATCTTGCTGTACACCAACAGACAAATTCAATGGCGGGAAATGCTTTAAGTTCAATTTCCGAAGACAGAGACCAAATTCAACACTAAGAACAAAACTCTGTTAGCTTTTGCTAACAGAGTTTTGTTTTTAAAGATACTTATTGAACCATCCTTTGATTTCCTCAACATGTTGCAGGCGCATTTTTGGAGATCCGCTTCGGGATACTTCGTGAGTTTCATCTGGGAATGAAACAAGCACTGCTTCTTTTTTTTGCCGTTTTAAAGCGACAAAAAATTGCTCGCTCTGTTCAATGGGACAGCGGAAATCCATTTCACCGTGAAGTAAAAGTAAAGGGGTATTCACATTGGAAACATATTTTAAAGGTGAGTGCTGCCATAATTTTTCAGCAGAGTTAACGATATCGCCGCCTACTTCCCATTCTGTAAAATAATAACCAATGTCGCTGACACCATAAAAACTTAACCAGTTACTGATGCACCGCTGAGTTACAGCGGCCTTGAAGCGGTTGGTATGTCCGATGATCCAATTTGTCATGAACCCTCCATAACTTCCTCCGGATACCCCTAAATCTTCATGCTCGATAAAATCATACGTAGCTAAAACGTGATCAACTCCAGCCATTAAGTCCTTATAATCCATGCCTCCATAATCGCCCCGGCAGGCATTTACGAAATCTTGGCCATATCCAACACTTCCGCGCGGGTTAGTGAACAATACAGTATATCCTTCATTAGCCAATGTCTGGAATTCATGAACATAGGTATTGGCATACATCATATGCGGACCGCCGTGGATTTCTAAAATGAGCGGATATTTTTGATTACTTTTAAAATCAGTCGGTCTCATGACCCAGCCGTGAATGGTAAGTCCATCAACAGATGGAAATGTAATGGGTTCAGCCATGGACAAATGTTTATCCTTCAAAAAATCCTCATTAACAAAACTGATTTGTTTCTTATCGCCATTGGTAAGGTTATAAGCAAAGAGATCGCCGGGATGAACAGGTGTACTTATGGCCACGACTGCACGATGGCTTTCGGGATCTATAGTCAGGCCGTATATATGCTGCGGGTCAAGGATCGATGGATACATGGCTCCTTCTATGGAACCATAATAAACTCCGGTATTTCCGTAATCGCTTATTAAAAAATAAAAGCCTTGGCTATCGTTTGTCCATAAGATACCTGGGTCGACGGCTCCGATTTGGAAATCACCAATTGCGGAATCTCCAATTTGGACGTCCCATCCATCGGTCAAACACTGAGTCGTTTGATCGAAAATGGAATATAACCAGATATTTGAAAAGGTGGCACCGGCAAATTCTTTATTATGGCCAATGAATGATAGATATTCACCATTTGGTGACCATTTCGGATCTCTAAAGAAACCTTCGCCATCCGTTATCTTCTCTAAAGCTTTCGTTTCTAGTTCCATGATGAAAATATCGGAAAAAAGTTCATCATCACTTCTTTCCGCATCTCCGCTTATGAAGGCAATATGCTGTCCGTTTGGGGACCATGCATTCGGATGATGATCAATATTGTTTTCTGTTAGCAATGTGGAATCTCCCTTAAAAATTCCTACTATAACCAGCTGCTGATATAACTGATCAAAATAGCCTTTCCCATCCCATTTATACTTAATTCGGTCATACCTATGAACTTCTTTGGACAAATCATTTTCCTTAACCGTATTAAGGTTTTCGCCCACCTTTAATCCGGTTGAAAGCAGCAACTTGGTGGAACAAGGAGACCAAATAGGTTTTGTTACGCCGTTAACGAAATGTGTCAGCTGTCGAGCTTCCCCACCAATGCTTCCAATAATGTGAACTTGTTTTTTACCTGATCTGTCCGATATAAAGGCGATATGCTTGCCGTCGGGGGACCAGGCTGGTGATGTATCACGATTATCCCCAAACGTCCATTGCTTGGTTTCATTCGTAATCAGGCTGAACATATACAGATTGGAAATGTATTTTTCCGTTTTTTCATCTATTCTGGTTTGGACATAAATCGCCATGCTGCCATCCGGGGATAGCTTTGGATCGGTTACTGATTTCAAGTGAAATAAGTCTCTTGCTGTAATGCCTATTTTGTTCATCCTTTTCACCCTTTCATTTCTCATAGTTATGTATTTCGCTAAAGAGAAATATAAATCCTTTAGTAAATGGTAAACGCGTAATGTTTATTTATCAAGGACAAAAGAATGAAAATAATCCGGCCTATTCATCAGGTCGGATTATTAGCTATATAGGCAAAAAAACATACAATTACTTATGCATGTGTCGAGCATGTGGGAGGTGCGGCGGAATTTGGAAATTATGTTCTTCCATCATTTTATAATGTTCTTCAAAATGTGAAACCATTTTATCGGCTTCTTCTTTAGAGAGCGCGCCAAACTCGACATATTTTTCGATCAATAACTTTTTGTCAGCGAGTATCTGCTTTTGGATCTTAGCGATTTCCGATTTTTGCGCTTCAGTGAATTGGACACTTTCCTGTTTTACTTTATTTTCCTGTGCAGCCGGATGATTCAGGTTAACCAAGAACAGGGAACAGGCTGTTAGACAGATGACTAAAAACTTTTTCATGAATGAACGACTCCTTCTAATTGATTTTTGCGGAACCTATAAAGCTTGTAAGTCTCTTCCTGATGGTGGATGTTTTTCAATATGGAAGATTCCTTATTTCTTTATTATCATTTACAGCATTTACAGTTTTATGTAAAAAAATAGGGTGAGGGTTTGTTACAGAAAGATATGGGTAATTTAAATGTAAGCACAAAATTTCGTTGTAGCTTCTTATTAATAAAAAATCATTTAAAGAAGGGAAGAAGGGGGATTATCATGATTTGGACAATTATTGGTGTAATATTATTATTATGGGTTCTTGGTTTAGTCTTTAAAGTGGCTGCAGGATTTATACATATCTTGCTTATCATCGCGGTCATTCTCATTTTGGTTAAAGTTTTTAAGGGAAGGAATCGAAGATAGATGTGTATGGAAGGCTAACGTGGAAAACTTTATAAATACCAATGTAAAAGGCGGCCTGGTGGACAGGTCGCCTTGTGTTTTTCCATCAGGTTGTCAATCGTATGGAAGTGGCTGGCCTAACAGCCTTTTATGAATCCATATCGCTGCTTGGGTGCCATCCCCCATCGAAATGGTGACTTGTTCGGAATGGGCAACGAGGTCGCCGCCTGCCCAGACTCCTTTAATATTGGTTTCTTTAGTTCTGGGATGAATCACCACATGATTGTTTTCATTTACTTGCACACCTAATTGTAAGGCTAGCTCATTATTAAGTTTGTTACCTTTAAATGCCGTGAATGCTTTTTCAGCTTCGATAATTTTACCGGATGCTAATTGAATGGCTGTCAACTGCTGTTTGGCATTAACATGAACTTCACAAACTTCCTCTTCAATTACAGGAATCTGATTTTTCTTTAACTTTTCCCTATACTCATCATCAATTTTTGTTTTCGAATGATTTACGTAAATGATATCTTTTGACCAATATAATAGAGTAAGCGCCATGCCCGCTCCCGCATTTCCGCCTCCGATGACAACGGTTTGCTTATCCATGATCTCATACCCATCACAATCAGGGCATATATATGTGGATGTCCCAAGGGTTGGATAGATGTTTTTGATTGGAGGAATGTTATCGGTAATGCCAGTACCAAGAAAAATCATTTTGGCTTCATAATCCATGTCATTCTTTGTTCGGATAAAAAACTTGTCCTGCTTTTTTTCAAGAGATTTCACTGTATCATCCAAGAATTCGACACCGAATTTTTCAGCGTGCTGTCTGCCAAGCATCCTTAATTGTTTGCCGCTTACCCCATCAGGCCATCCAAGAATGTTATGGTAAGCCTTGGCAATGGAAGATCGGCCTTGAGCAGAATCAATGACGATAATATCATGTTTATATCTTCCGAGCTGGATGGCTGCCTGAATACCGGCTATCCCTCCACCAATAATAATGCAATCTGCTTGTTTCATGAATTCACCGCCCATAAATTTGGAATAAACCTAGTGTTATTCTATCTGTAAAAAATATACCACTAGTCTCTGGCGCTTAAACAAAAAAGGAGGGAGTCCGCAGCTGGCGGAACTTCCTCCTTCCTTTCATTCCAATGTCATTGATTCTGTATTGGTTCAAGCCATTCTTGTGCCCAATTTTGAATTTCGTTCATTACCGGTGCAAGTGCCTTTCCTTTTTCAGTTAAGGAATATTCAATCCTGACCGGTGTCTCTGGATATACGTCCCTTTTAACAATACCTTCAATTTCCAAGTCCTTTAAACGTTCAGAAAGAATCCTGCCGCTTATCGGGAATGCAGATTCAATATTACAAAACCGTTGAGGGCCATTAAGTAATTGATTGACAATCAAGCCAGTCCAGCGTTTACTCAAGATTTGCATTCCTTTTTCAAATCGTGGACAAAGTGTCGTATTATTCATCATATCACCTCATTATTAATATATTATAATCCATTTACCTTATATGTAACAACTTTACCGATAATTATTTAGTTACTAGAGATGTTATAGTATAAGAAATTTATGAGCTTACTTTAAGTATCATGAAAAGTAATCCGCCTCTGAATTGCCACATTTTAAAAAAATGCGCTTTTAAAAAATTGTGTTTTTTAGAGATACAATGAAAAATATGTTATTTTAATATTATAGTCAAAGTTTTGCAAATGGAAGGATCCGTGGAAATGATGAATGATTTACTGCAAGAGGCCGTATCCTTTATCAGGACAAGTTATCCTGAATTGTTGAAAACGGAAGAGGACATAAATGGAAGGATCGAACAAATTAACGAGGAAATAAATGAAACAGGCAGATATGAACATACATATGAAGAATTGGTATATGGTGCTAAATTAGCTTGGCGTAATAGCAATCGTTGCATTGGGCGCTTTTTTTGGGAATCGCTGAGGGTGATTGATAAAAGGATGATTCAAAGCGAAGAAGGAATAGTATCGGCTCTCTTTGAGCATATCGAATATGCTACGAATAATGGGAGCATCAGACCTGTGATTACAATTTTTAAACAGAAAGATCATGATCGAAAAGTGGATATTTGGAATCATCAGCTCATTCGATATGCAGGATATGAGACGGAACATGGCGTAATCGGTGATTCAAGTTCAATCGAATTCACCAAGCAATGTATGGCATTAGGATGGGAAGGGAAAAACGGACCTTTCGATATTTTACCCCTTGTAGTCCAATTGGACGGTAACCCCCCTAGTTTTCATGATATACCTGAAAGCCTCGTTAAAGAAGTCCAAATCACCCACCCTAAGCTAAAATGGTTCAAAGATCTTCAAATCAAATGGTATGCGGTTCCAATCATTTCCGGCATGAGATTGGAAATTGGCGGTATTACTTATTCGGCTGCGCCATTTAATGGGTGGTACATGGGAACGGAAATCGGTGCCAGGAACCTTGCGGACGAAGAACGCTACAATATGCTGCCGGCAATCGGGGAGAGAATGGGCTTGGATATTAAGCGTGATTCGAATTTATGGAAAGATAGAGCCCTGATCGAACTGAATGAAGCAGTCCTTCATTCATATAAAAAATACGGAGTCAGCATCGTAGATCACCATACAGCAGCTAAACAATTCAAGAAATTCGAAGAAAAAGAAGCCTCTTGTGCCCGGAAAGTAACGGGGGACTGGACCTGGTTGATTCCACCGGTGTCCCCAGCGACGACACACGTTTTTCATCAGCCATATAACAATGAAATAATGAAACCTAATTTCTTTTATCAAAATCCTCCATATAAATAAAGGTTTAAATTAACTGGCGTGGGGTATAGATATAGCAAGTCAATAAATAAGGGGGAAGGTAATGATGGCATTAGGAAAAAACGTTGTATTAATAGGAGTCGGAGTTGCCGGAGTCTCATTTTTATCGAATAAAACGAATAGAGGAAAAGTGAAGGACATATGGTCCAATGCAAAAGCAAAAGCAGTAGGTTTTTGGAATAGGAAGGCTTCCGAGCTGGATCCCGTAATTGAAAAGGCAGGTCACCCTGATCCATATGATCATGACGATAATAAGATGGTAGATGAAGGCGCCATGTATGGTGTTCACTATTATAATAATGTGAAGCATGGATAATGCAAACAGATTCGCTTGGGTATCCCCAAGCGTTTTTTTATTATATTTTTCAAATTAAAAAATCAGATAATTGCGAATTTCACGGCTGGATTCATGGTATTAAATTCTTTATTGTGCTTTAAATGAATAAGGATTAAGATTAAAGAATCGAAAGGAAGTGGATACAAGTGAGCAGCAGTTCTTATGATCCTGAACCCAGAAAGAAAGAGAAAGCCGATATGATGCTAGAAGTCGAGACTGTTATTCTCCCTGAGTATCCGCTCGAAGAAGGTAAATAAGGCTTTCTCTATAGAAGAGGAGGTCAAGAAATGATTGAAATCTACAAGACGGATGAAAGCCGTCACCTAATCAATATCGAGGAAATGACAAAAGGTTCCTGGGTGAACATCGTTGCGCCCACAGAAGCTGAAATAGATTATATATGCACGACTTTGCAATTACCGATCAACTTCATGAAAGACCCACTGGACGATGAGGAAAGGCCGCGAATTGAAAAAGAGGATGATAATGTTTTAATTATTGTCGACTTCCCATATTTGACCAGGGACGAAGCCGACTTACCGATCTTTGAAACGATTCCCATCGGTATGATCTTTACCAAAGACTGTTTCATTACAGTGTCTTTGAAAGAAACACCGATATTGGCGAATTTCAAAAACAATAAAATCAAAGGGTTTTTCACCAATAAGAAAACCAGGTTTGCGTTACAATTATTATTTGAGATTTCATCCTATTATCTACGTTACCTCAAACAGATTAACAAGATGACTAATGAAGCGGAACGGGAATTGCATCAGTCCATGAAAAATAAAGAATTATACACTTTCCTTGCTTTGGAAAAAAGCCTGGTTTATTTTACGACATCATTGAAATCCAATCGAGTAGTACTTGATAAGATCCTCCGTTTCAATTATTTGAAAATGTATGAAGAAGATAAAGAATTGCTAGAGGATGTAATCATCGAAAATGCTCAGGCAATCGAAATGGCGGAAGTGTATCTATCCATTCTTAGCGGTATGATGGATGCATTCGCTTCGATCATTTCCAATAATGTCAACAATGCCATGAAGTTTCTAACCTCAGTGACCATTATTTTAACACTTCCGACGATGGTGGCAAGTTTTTACGGAATGAATGTCGAACTACCATTTGAACATAATCGGTTTGCTTTCATTTTCACATTATTAATTGCCATCACATTGGCTGGGACGACGGCATTCATTTTTTGGAAGAAAAAATATTTTTAAAATTAACCGGCTTATTAAGCCGGTTTCATTTTGTAGACAAAAGGGATTTTATCTAAAATTTAGGCTCTTTTCGTAAAGATTGTTGTTTTTAAAACTAAATGATTTAAGGTTGATTGGAGCGTAAGTGCGAGACTCCTGCGAGAGCAGCGGGACAGGCGAGACCCCACAGGCGTTTAAGCCGAGGAGGCTCACCGCCCGCCCCGCGGAAAGCGAGCATTTGGAGGGGAAATCAACCACACCACATTACTTGGTAAATAGCAACAAAGTATGCGAAAACAGCCAAATTTTAAAACAAAGTTGATTGGAGAGGGAGTGCGAGACCCCGCAGGCGCAAAAGCGCCGAGGGGCTCCCGGACAGCCCGCGGAAAGCGAGTGCCTGGAGTGGAAATCAACGTCCAAATTGTACAAAGTGGTTTGTTTTATTCCTCAAAAAAATCAGAAAATCCTTCACTGTTAATCCGATCCGCATAAGGGTTCTCATCCTTTACATTCTTTGCATCCAAATTTGTTTGAATCACTAAACGGGGACTCTGTGATGCTTCTCTGATGATACGGTCGTTCAACTCTTTAAAATCCGGTACATTCTTATTGCCGGGTTTGTTTGGTTCCAATAAAACCACCTCCATTCCTATCTTTGCAATAAATGATGGGGTGTATTCATGAATATTCTTAGGTTTGGGAAGAATAAAGGACTGAGGAGGAGATCATGATGACCAAATGGAACGAGCAAGCAGCGCCCAATAATAATTTAAGGGCAAGTGATTTAAACCCATGTGAAGCCGAAAATGCAAAAATGGATTCAAAAACAATTGATGGAGATCAATTGAATGATCTAAAAATTCAAAGGGAAATCAGAAAACAAAATATATAAGACCCTTATTGAATGTAAGGAAAAGAAAGGGTCATTCAGAGGAAAAACGCTTGGCGGTTAAACCAAGCGTTTTTTTGCGTATCATGAAGGCGGAGTTCCATGATTGATTTAAGATACTTTTTTATCAGGAGCGTTTTTGCTTTTTAAGTGAAGAAGGTTGAGTGAAGGCCCCGGTTTCTTTCGTAGTGGTACCTTGCCCCTCTATCTGAGAAGAACCTAAACGAGTTTGTGAAGCATCTTTCTTGTTTTTCCCATTCATGTTTATCACCTCGATATTACTTTCCCTATTTCCTTTGCATCCTATACATATATTGAAGGTGAAAAGGACAGCTTAGAAGGTAGAGGAGGTGTGTGTTGATGTCAAAAATCGGTGTTGAAGAATCTTTAACGAATATTCAGGAAGCACTTCGCGAAAAAGGTTTTGATGTTGTGGAGATTAAACAAGAAGCTGACGCAAAAAACGTGGATTGTTGTGTGGTAACAGGTTTGGAAAGTAATGTGATGGGTATAAGCGATACTTCATTGAAAGCGTCCATCATTGAGGCAAATGGTTTAACGGCTGATGAAGTGTGCCAAGAGGTTGAAAATAAAGTGAACTTGATTCAATAGTTCAAAAAGTGCCTAAACCAACATAGGGTTAGGCACTTTTTCTGTTTCAAGGTTGCTGTGCTATGGAAATTTTCGCATTCAGTTCCACCGCTACATTACCTTTGATCGCTCTAGAAATCATACATGAAGTTTCAGCTTTTTCAGCAAGTTTCCTCGCTTTTTCAACCACTTTTTCAGAAGTGCCCGATACTAATACAAGTGCAGGGCGATGGATGATTTTCTTATAGGTGAATACACCATTCGTAACATCCACTAACGCTTCCGATTGCATGGATAAGCTCGCCTTTTCTATATGGGCTCGCTCTAACATGGCAGCAAAGGTAATGATATAGCAGGTCGATGCCGCCCCAAGAAGCATTTCATCGGGATTAGTCCCGATCCCTGGTCCTTCCATTCCAGTAGGAATACTTATTTGTGTTTGAAGATTCCCTGAATGAATCGTGCCGATATCATTTCTGCCGCCGGGCCATTCGGCGGTTAAATGAAAGTGATGTATAGTCATTTTTTAACCTCCTTACTGTTCTATAGTGTAAACGATTTAACAGGTTAAGTATCCGATTTTGCTCACTCAGTCGAATAATCCAGTTATCGGTCGAAAAAAGTGACGAAATGTTCGAAGGATCTACTTCCAGCAGGACAAATTAAGTTTCCGGTAGGCCGAATTTCCGACAGCTGACCGAAGCATTCTCATTGATATAAAAGATACATGTTGATGAAACAAAAGGCAGGGGCATTTGGCTATTTTAAGCACAATATTGGATAGGCTTATCTATAATGATATAGACAGTTTTATATAAAAAATTCTTCATAAAGAAAGGGCTGAAAAGTTGACTACATTGAGTAATATGTTTGATTTGACTAATAAAACGGCTATCATCACCGGCGGCGGCAGGGGACTGGGCAAACAGATTGCCATCGCGTTGGGGGAGGCTGGTGCAAATATAGTCATTGCTTCACGAAATCTTCCTTTATGTGAAGAGACATGTGAAGACTTGCGATCGATGGGAGTAAATGCCGTTGCCTTTGAATGTGATATCACGGATGAGAGTGCCATTGACCATGTCGTCAAGGAAACGGTTACTCAATTCGGCACGATTGATATTCTTGTCAATAATAGCGGTACGTCCTGGTCAGGTCCGCTTTTGGATGTTCCCAAGGATAAGTGGGAAAAAGTATTGAATGTTAACGTTACAGGTACATTCCTATTTTCACGGGCTGTAGCGAAGGTCATGAAGCAGCAAAATTCCGGAAAAATCATAAATATTGCATCGGTGACAGGTCTTGGCGGGTCGCTTCCTGAGGTATTGGATACGATAGCTTATAACACCAGTAAGGGTGCCATCATTACAATGACCAAGGATTTAGGAGTTAAACTTGCTAGATTCGGAATCCAAGTCAATGCAATTGCACCTGGATTTTTCCCGACTAAAATCACAAAGAATATTCTTGAACAGTCTAACTACGACATATTAGGTAATACTCCGGCTGGCAGGTTTGGCAATGAAGATGATTTAAAGGGTGCCGCCGTATTTTTAGCCTCACAGGCTTCTGACTATATGATCGGTCATATTTTAATCATTGACGGTGGAGTTTCGGCATTAGCGTAAACGGAGAGAGGAAGGAAGAAATATATGACAGGAAAATCAGATTTTTATAAAGGGCTTAAATTACTAGGCACACAAAAAGAGCAACAGCTTAATGATAAAATTCAGAATTTGCTAAATAACCGTGAGTTGATAGAAGCAGTAAGCGACAATGCCCGATTGCAGATTCCAAGAATAAATAGAATGCAGGAAGCCTCAGAAAGAATGTCCATCATCATGAATTATCCAACAAAAAAAGATGTAGCGAGTTTAGCGAAATTAGTCATCCAGCTCGAAGAAAAGATTGATAGTTTAGAAGAGCTGGTCTCAAGACTTGTAGAGGATAGGGGCGGGAATGTCAGAGGTAAATCTTCAGTTAGTAATAAACGCACTTCTTCTTCATCGCTCAGTAAGAAAAAGAAGTCAAGTTGGGAATCCAATGAAATGGAAGGGCGTAAAAAAAGATTGGTGGATATTATAAATAACTCCTTATTGTTAAGCTCACAGTTACCTGGGTTCGATTTACATGGACAGGGAAATTCAAATGTCTAAGCGGAAAGTGCCGAAAAATCAATCCGAATCCATACCTAAATGGAAACGTTTTATGGATATTCCCAATCAGCCAATGCCTGAAATGGGACTGACGCCGAAAATTGCAGTGTGGAAAAAAAACAAATCAACGCTCTGGTATTATCCATCAGCACAGAAAAAATATGAGGTGCCGGTTTTTCTTATATATTCACTAATCAATACTCCTTTGATTCTTGATTTGTCCCCCGGCAATAGTTTAATAGAATCTTTTGTAAATGAAGGTTTTGATGTGTATTTGCTTGATTTTGGAAGTCCGGGCTTTGAAGATGGTGAAATATCGATCGAAGATTATATCGCCGATTATATTCAAAAAGGAGTACAGCGTGCATTACGCCATTCTGGAGCATCAGAAATTACAGTTATGGGGTTTTGCCTCGGCGGTACAATAGCCGCATTATATGCTGCCATTTCAGACGAGCCAATCAAGAATTTGATCCTTTCCGTTACACCTGTAGATTTCAGTGCCTCAGAATTTTTTGATCAATGGCAGGTAGCGTTAAAGGAAGGTACCGCGGATTTTAACGATACGATTGATATTTATCAAACGCTCCCAGCCAGTGCAGTTAAATATGGAATCCGATTAATGACATCCCCTATCTATATATCACCCTATCTATCTTTATTGAATCAAGCGGATGATGATGAATACGTTCAAAATTGGCGCCGCTTCAATGCTTGGGCTAATGGGCATGTACCATTATCCGGAGCAGCCGCAAAACAAATAACCCAAGACCTTTTGATAAATAACAGCTTGGTTAATGGGAGTTTTGAGGTAAGGGGAAAAAAAGCGAAGCTATCGAAAATTGATGCTAGTGTTTTAGTAATAGCGAATAAGAATGATCGATTGGTCCCACAGGAAATGATTTATCCGGTAATGAAGCATTTGAAATGTAAGGATAAGACATATAGCCTACTGAAAAGTGGACATGCTGCTAAACAATATTCCGGTGTACTCCCATATTATTTGAAGGAATGGCTACTAGGGCGTTCTTCACCAATTCAATAGTTTACTAGGGGGGATGCGAAATGTACATGTTGAACGCCATTGAGGATATCAAAATCATGCCGGTTGCAGAATATATAGGCTTTGCGACATTGGTATTTTCAAAATTTCTTGCTGCATTTCCGGATTACTAAAGTGAAATAAATGAAAGGGCTGGCTCGTTATGCAGAGACAGCCCCTATTGTTTCAATGATAATATTTCACACGTTCTTCAAGTGGTGAAAAGTCTTTATCATCTGGCTCTGCAGTTGGTTTTCCAAAGGGCATCTGTGCGATGAGTTTCCAATCACGTGATATATCCCATGTCTTTCTCACTTCGTCATCGATTAAAGGATTATAATGCTGAAGACTTGCACCAAACCCCTCAATTTCCAAGGAAGTCCATACGACAAATTGTAAAATGGCAGATGATTGGTCCGACCAAATCGGAAAGTTATCGGCATACGTTTTGAATTGTTCTTGAAGCCTATCTATAATGGCCTGATCTTCAAAGAATAAAACCGTACCATAACCATTTATAAATGAATTCATTTTTTCTTCAGTTTTTTCAAAATCTTTGGCACCGACTGCTTTTCTTAATGCTTTTTTTGTGATATCCCATAATTGTTCGTGGTTTTGACCAGTTAATACAATCACTCTTGCACTTTGGGAGTTGAAAGCGGAAGGGGAATATTGAACGGCATGATCGATAACTTCTTTAATCCTTTTATTAGGAACAACACGTTCCTTGCTAAGGGAATAATAAGAGCGTCTATCTTCAATTGCGCTAAAAAAATCTTTAACCATATATCACACCTCCATTCTTTATACTACCGATTTATTTTGACCTGATTTACATATTTTATGATAAGTGAAAACGGGTAAAATTATTTGTATGAAAATGGTTGACAAATTTATCTATGTCGTTTATCTTTAAATCAAGATATTTGTATTAAAAGTATTTTGAAGGTTAAATACCTTGAATTCGAGATATTATTTTAGGATTAATTCATTTCCGTAAGGGGAGATTTATAAAGATAGGAGTGGTTTGGATGGAATTAAAAGGATTACATCACGTTTCGGCGATTACAGCTAAAGCGGGAAATAACTTTGAATTCTACACAAAAGTCTTAGGGTTGCGATTAATTAAAAAAACGGTGAATCAAGATGATGTACGTGTATATCACTTATTTTATGGAGATCAAATTGGTTCACCGGGTACGGAATTGACGTTTTTTGAAATTCCCAATGCAGCCCGCACTCATGAGGGGAATAATAGTATTTCAGAAATTTCCTTAAGGGTAAGAAATGATGAAGCACTAGGATATTGGAAAAAACGGTTTGTTGAATTTAATGTTGAGCAGGATGAAATATCGAGCCGTTTTGAAAGGAAGGTGCTTTCATTTAAAGACCCTGAAGGGCAGAGGCTTCTTTTGGTTTCCGATCAGGATAATAAAGGCGTTCAAGGAGGATTACCGTGGGATGGAAGCCCGGTGCCGCAAGAGTTTTCCATTCTTGGATTAGGGCCAGTAAAACTTACTGTACCTGATATTGTACAAACAGAACGCGTTCTTACCGACGTATTGGGTTTCAGGAAGTCAGGCACATACCCATCCTCAATCAGGGGGCAAAATCCGATAGTCGTTTACGAAACAGGTGAGGGAGGAACAGGCTCCGAACTCCATATAGAAGAAAGGAATGACATACCACGGGAAAGGTTGGGGAGGGGTGGAGTACACCATATTGCTTTCCGGGTGGAAAATGAAGGGGAACTGAGGAAATGGATAGAGAAAATTAGTGAATCAAAATTCGTGAACTCGGGTTATGTGGACCGCTTTTATTTTCATTCACTCTATTTTAGGGAGCCGAATGGCATCTTATTTGAATTGGCTACTGATGGACCAGGTTTTGCAGTGGATGAAGCAGAGGAGCACTTAGGAGAAAACCTTGCCCTGCCACCTTTTTTAGAATCGAAAAGAAAGGATATTGAAGCGAATTTAAAACCACTGAATACAAAACCAACAAATTAATCAATGGGAAAGGAAGTATTGGGCATGCAAAAGCAAAATGCAGGAATACATCATATAACCGCAATTGTAGGCAATCCTCAAGAGAACGTGGATTTTTATGCTGGAGTATTGGGACTGCGTATGGTGAAGAAAACCGTTAATTTTGATGACCCAGGAACCTATCATTTGTATTTCGGTGATGAATCAGGTTCTCCGGGAACTATCATCACTTTCTTTCCTTGGCCTGGGGCATACAAGGGGAGAATTGGCTCAGGACAAGTGGGGATTACAACATATGCTGTTCCGGAAGGATCAATGGGTTTCTGGGAAATGCGTTTAGGTAAATTTAACATAGACTTTAAAAAGGTTTCTCGTTTCGGCGAGGAATATCTGGAATTCCAAGACCCACACGGTTTGCAACTTGAACTGGTTGAGCGTAAAGAAGGGAAAAATAACGAGTGGTCATTCGGCGGTGTACCAGCTGCCAAGGCGGTCAAGGGATTCGGTGGTGCCGTATTATTGACGTCAAAACCGATCAAAACGATGGAACTATTAGAGAAAGTGATGGGCCTGCAAAAAATTGGGGAGGAGGGCGATTACATCCGCTTTAAATCCACATCGGACATCGGAAATTTGATAGATGTTAAAAAAACGGTTTTGCCAAATGGGAAAATCGGAGTGGGAACTGTCCATCATGTTGCATGGCGTGCAATCGATAATGAAGATCATAAAGAATGGAGGGAGCATATCGCCAACCATGGCTATGGTGTGACACCCTTTACAGACCGTCAATACTTCGATGCCATTTATTTCAGGGAAGATGGAGGCATACTTTTTGAAGTTGCCACAGATCCACCTGGCTTCGCTCATGATGAAACGAAGGAAACGATGGGCAGTAATTTAATGCTGCCGCCATGGCTGGAAGAAAAAAGGGCGATCATGGAGAAAACGTTACTGCCGGCAGTGCCGAGAGTACTTGAGGAGGATAAATGATGAAGCATATTTTTCAAAAAGGAAGTAATCCAGAAGCGCCATTGCTTTTGCTTCTACATGGCACTGGAGGAACGGAAACAGATCTCTTGCCATTAGCGGAATTGGTTTCACCAGGATCATCCGTATTGAGCGTAAGGGGAAATGTGCTTGAAAACGGAATGCCTCGTTTTTTTCGCCGATTATCCGAAGGGGTTTTTGATGAAGAAGATTTGATCTTTCGTACGAAGGAGCTTTATGACTTCTTGGAATCAGCGTCCAAAAAGTATGACTTCGACCGTGAAAGAGTGGTAGCATTAGGTTATTCCAATGGTGCAAATATAGCGGCAAGTTTGCTGTTCCATTTCGAAGGGGCATTACTAGGAGCGAGTCTTCATCATCCAATGGTGCCTAGACGAGGGATTGCATTGCCATCCCTTTCGGATATACCTGTTTTTATTGCTGCAGGTAAAAACGATCCGATTTGCCCGTCAGCAGAAACTGATGAACTTAATAAACTTTTGCTGCAAGCGGGTGCTATAGTGGATGTTCAGTGGGAAAATTACGGTCATCAGTTAACACGGTCAGAGGTTGAGGCAGCGGCTTCATGGTTTCAAAAGAACTTTTTATAAGAATGGGAGGGAATGAAGAAAGATGATTTCTGTTAATCCTGAAAGTCTGACTGAACGGGATAATTATAAGTTTTTGACTGGAAGCATCATACCGAGACCTATAGCCTTGGTTACGACAAAATCCGAAACAGGCACAGTCAATATAGCGCCGTTCAGCTTTTTTAACATAGTCAGTTCAAATCCTCCGATGATTTCCGTTTCTGTCCAGCGTAAAGAAGGGGTTTCAAAGGACACTGCCCGAAATGCAATTCAAACAGGTGAATTCGTTGTTCATATCACTGATGAAAATAATGTGGCTGATGCAAATCGAACGGCGAAGGAACTCCCGTCTGACGAAAGTGAATTGGGTCTGACCCATTTCACGACAGCTGTTAGTGATAAGGTATCCGTACCAGGATTGAAAGAAGCGAAGGTACGCTTTGAATGTACATTAGAGCATGCGATACCAATGGCGGGTTCCAAGGATAAACCAGGTTGTGATTTATTGATAGGGAAAATAGTCTGTTATCATATAGAGCAAGATATTTACCATAACGGTCGAATTGATCAGAATGGGCTAAAACCTGTAGCAAGATTAGCGGGTCATACTTATACAAAACTAGGGGAATTATTTGAAATAGAACGTCCTTAAGTGATAAGAAAGAAAAAATGGCGTCATCTTTTTAAGATGGTGCCATTTTTTTAGATCAAATTATCCCAGTTAGCTTCATCTGCAATTTTAATGCGGTAAGCGGCTGTTCGAAATTGAGCAACCATTTCATAAGGCTCTTTTCGTAAAGATTGTTATTTTTAAAATCAAACGATTTAACGCCGAGGAGGCTCACCGCCCGCCTCGCGGAAAGCGAGCATCTGGAGGGGAAATCAACCACACCGCTTTACTTGGTAAATAGCAACAAAGTATGCGAAAACAGCCTTTCATAATTATGCCGCCCGGCGTTGCAGGTGTATCCAAACCTGCTGCAAAAAAGGAAAAAGAGAAATTAAATCATATTTTATGATAGCTTGGGAAAACTAAACAAACAATTAGAAAGGAGAGAATGAGTATGAGTCGTGGTAAAAGTTTTAATCACAAAGAAAAAGGACATCCAGGAAATCTACCCGATAATAGAATTAGCGAAGAGAAGGAACATAGCCGGCAATATGAACAAATCGAGGATATTGTCACACATGAAGCCTTTAAAAATCGGGAAAAAGATGACGAGATGCCTTGATTTTTGAGAAACAGTGTATCGAATGAGAAAGTTTTAAACATACCAAGATATTGAGCAATTTTTAAATTTCGCTTTCAGGTTTAAAAATGAGACTGCAATTTCCATTTATATACGGGGAAAACCATAAGCTTTGCTGTGGTTTTTCTTTGATTGCAAATAAATCAAGAGGGAAAGTCGGAGATTACTTAAATAAGCATAGATGGTTGCGAGAAACAGCGGAATACTCATCTTCCCTTGAAGTAAGTTAAAGAAGATGACAGAATAATGATGGTGGATGCATTTAATTAGCCGACTTTCTTCTATTATAATTAATAAAACTAAATTTTCTAAACTCGGGCACTATTAGAATTCAAACAGCTGCAAAGACCTGTCAGTAAGTTAAAGCTGTCATCCAGGATAAATTACATGTAGCGTCAAAAGGGAGAACTCAGCCATTAATCATAACCGTCATATCCTAACTGTTTAAAGCCATGGAATTTTACAGTCATGCCAGTCACATCGTGAATATTATAAGTACCTGGTGATGAAGTGCGGTTCATTCCCCATAACTTCTTAAGCTCAATGTCTGCTATGTTTCTTTTTGTTTATGGAGAATGATTTCAACTTCTCGTTTAGCTCTAATAAAAGCGATGAATTGAATCGTTTCCTCTTCAGAAAGAGAGATTCCATCGACAGCAAGCTTCATATTTGGTGAATCCGTCAATTCCATGGCTCGAGGTGACTCTGTGGTAATATCTTTAGATGGATAATCCACTCGACCTAGAATGTAATCAGTGGATGTATCATATAAGCCTGCTAATAAATTTACCGTTTCCAATGAAGGACGGCGATGGCCCGATTCGTAACCTGCATAGGTACTCTTGGCTATTCCGAGTCTGTCAGCGGTATATTGCAAAGACCACCTTTTGGCCTTCCTTAATGTAGTTAATCTATTTACGATCATTCTTATTACTCTCCTTTTATATAAATCGATTATAACATCAAATTGGAATAAGCGTACGCGTAATGAATGTTTTTAGCTTGATTTCACTCAGGAACATGACTATAATAACATGTGGTGTACGCGCAACATGTATATATCCAGCAAAAACATCCATTTCAAAGATGATGAATGATTGTAAAACGGGAGGCTTTATAGGGGGTAGTTTATTGGGGAAGTTGAAGTCAAAAATGAAGAAGTTGATGTTAATTACTACAGGTGGTACAATTGCATCGTTAGAAGGGAAAAATGGACTGGTTCCAGATATGAAAGCTGACGAATTTTTAGGACACCTGCCGGGATTGGATTTACTTTATCAGATTGATAGTAAGCCTTTGATGAATATTGATAGTACAAATATGCAGCCGGAAGATTGGACAGAAATGGCACAATCCATTCATGAGCACTACCATGATTACGATGGCTTTGTGATTACCCATGGAACAGATACAATGGCTTACACTTCAGCTGCGCTCTCATATATGTTACAAGATTTAAGGAAACCAATTATCATTACAGGTTCTCAAATCCCAATTGCCTTTAAAAAGACAGATGCCAAAAGAAATATCTCTGATGCGATTAGGTTTGCTTGTGAAGATATTGGAGGAGTATATGTTGTATTTGATGGTAGAGTCATCCAGGGTACTAGGGCCATTAAATTGAGAACTAAAAGCTATGATTCGTTTGAAAGTATTAACTATCCATATATCGCTACCATATTCAAAGATAAAATTGAGTATCTAAAGCCAGTTCATTCACCAAAGAAAAAGGAAGCTAAGTTAGATGCTTCCCTATGTACAGATGTTGCTTTAGTAAAGCTGCATCCCGGTATTAAACCTGAATTCTTTGATTCTCTGAAAAATCAATGTCGGGGTATCGTAATTGAAAGTTATGGAAGCGGTGGTATTCCATTTCAAAGAAGAAATATTTTAGAAAAATTGAATGAGCTAGTACAGTGTGGAATATCCGTAGTCATTACTACCCAATGTTTAGAAGAAGGGGAAGATATGGATATTTACGAAGTGGGACGAAAAGTGAATAAGAATGTCATCATTCGTTCCAGAAATATGAATACAGAAGCCATCGTTCCTAAGTTGATGTGGATCTTAGCCAAGACAAAGGATCCCAAAAAAGTGAAGGAAATGATGGAAACACCGATTGCAGAGGACATTACATTATAGAACAGACAAAGGGGTAAGAGGAAATGTTGACAGAAGAGAGAACATACCGCATCGAGAAAGACTTTCTTGGGGAAAAGGAAATTCCAGCTGATGTATATTATGGAATACAAACTTTACGCGCTGTAGAGAATTTTCCGATTACCGGTTACAAAGTCAATGAAGAAATGATTCGTGCACTAGCTATGATTAAAAAAGCAGCCGCATTAGCAAATATGGATACCAAACGGTTATATGATGGTATTGGAAGCGCTATCGTCAAAGCTTCTGATGAAGTGATCGATGGAAAGTGGCATGAATATTTCATCGTTGACCCAATTCAAGGCGGCGCAGGTACATCGATGAATATGAACATTAATGAAATCGTTGCCAACCGTGCGTTAGAATTCATGGGACACAATAAAGGGGATTATGTACAAGTAAGTCCAAATAGCCATGTTAACATGTCGCAATCAACCAATGACGTATTCCCAACTGCCATTCATTTATCAACACTAAGACTCTTAGAGCAATTGTTACAAACAATGACCAAGATGAGTACGGTTTTAAAAAATAAAGCAAAACAATTTGATCATGTTATTAAAATGGGACGCACACATCTTCAAGACGCAGTGCCAATTCGACTCGGTCAAGAATTTGAGGCATACAGTCGCGTGTTGGATCGGGATATAAAACGAATCAGTCAATCACGCCAACATTTATATGAAGTGAATATGGGGGCAACAGCAGTGGGAACGGGATTGAACGCAGATCCCCGTTACATTGAAAATGTTGTTAAATATTTAGCTGAAATCAGTAACTTGCCGCTTGTAGGTGCAGAACATTTAGTGGATGCAACCCAAAATACGGATGCATATACTGAAGTGTCAGCGTCATTGAAAGTATGTATGATGAATATGTCTAAAATTGCTAATGATTTACGTTTGATGGCTTCAGGACCGAGAGCGGGATTAGCAGAAATCACTCTTCCAGCACGTCAACCAGGTTCATCCATCATGCCAGGAAAAGTAAATCCAGTAATGCCAGAATTAATTAATCAAGTCGCTTTCCAAGTTATCGGGAACGATAATACGATTTGCTTAGCATCAGAAGCAGGACAACTAGAGTTGAACGTAATGGAGCCAGTCCTTGTATTCAATTTATTGCAATCAATTAGCATCATGAACAATGCTTTCAATGTCTTTACAGATTATTGCTTAGAAGGCATTGAAGCTAATGAGCAACATTTAAAAGATTATGTCGAACAAAGTGTTGGAGTGATTACAGCAGTCAATCCGCACCTTGGGTACGAAGTGGTTTCACGTATTGCGCGTGAAGCGATATTAAAAGGCAAATCAGTTCGCGAACTTTGTTTACAATATGATGTGTTGACAGAAGAAGAATTGGATCTAATTCTAAATCCTTATGAGATGACAAAACCCGGTATAGCGGGAGCTTCACTTTTTGAGCGTCAATAACCAGTAAATTAGTAGAAAACAATCTATATGATTTTGATGTAATGACTATGCCTTTAGGACCGTTGGTATAAAGGCATAGTCATTTATTTTATGCATTCCATTATGAAATGTTACCCAAACCGTCCGGCAACAGCTTCTTGGTATTATTATCTGAATATACAGATATCGTATACCGTCGATCTAATCATGGAGGGGGTTACCCAATCATAAACAATCCATCCCCTTTAGAATATATTTAATATCATTAGCCGCAATCAAATCGCAATTAGATCAATCATTAGGTTGCCAGCAGGGTTAAACCAGTAAACAAGGACTGCGATTAATGCACCTGGCATAAAGAAAACCCTCGACGTTCATTAAAAACTTTATCCGAGATATAACTGCATAATAAAGTGCCCGGAATGCCTGATGGAAAAGTTTTTACGAATTGAATAATACGCTGCATATCCAATGAAGTTTCCGAGGAAAACTTGTAAACTAAGTTTCTTATATTCGGAATCTATCTTTCCTTCAGGTAATCTCTCAACTGGTAAAACTGGCTAAAGTAATTTGAGCATCCAATTCCTCCTTAATATGATATTTTTGAACCTAATTGAGTTAAGTATTGATGATGACACATATAAAAAACCCATACTTAAATAAAAGGTCCTATTTAAGCATGAGTTCTCAAAATCTCCACCATCGCTAGCTTGTAATAATTAACTATCTTCATAAGAAAACGGTGTGAGCATTTTTCGTGCCCACTCGTACAAATGAGGTACCATTTTCGTCAAGTTTAATAGACTAATATTTCATGCTAAGTTTTTTGGTATGTGTCCAAAGTTCCAATGAATATTAATGGTAAAGGTAAAACCAACTGGAATGACATGATTTTTTTTCGTTTTTTTTTTGATATTTAAAATAATGTACTTAGTCACTTCCAGGTGGAAAGGGAGGAGGACTTTGAAACAAGTGAATTGTTTTATCAAAAGTGTTACATTTCTAATGCTCGCATTTCTCATGTTTAGTGGTCAGGCTGCTTTTGCTTCATCAAGTTCATTATCATCACAATCCACGCCAGACCTTTTGATTCGGCAGATCATGGGTTTAGCCTATGAATCCCAGCAAACGATTAACAGTGGCCCATTTTCTGTAGGTGATTCATTGAAGAAAGTGGAAAAAGCCTGGGGTGCACCGGAAGATTTAAGTACCGTCGCGGCCAATTATTGGTCCCATAATATCCGTTTCCTCTATGACGGTTCAACAGGAAGAAAAACGATTACCGCCATTGATGATTTCGATCCGCAATTGCAAACCATCCATTTATCCATGTTGAAGGGATTGATTGGTGAACCTGTAAGTGAAGTGGAGCAAGAAGGGATGTACTATGTCACTTATACCGATTACGCAAATTATAAAGTGGTATTCGTGTTTGAAAGCGCCTGGATCAAGCCTGATCCAAGATTGAGTATGTATTCGGTTGAAATTGCGTCAGATTGATAAGGAACAAGACAAAAAAGAATCGTCTCTATATTGTATAAGGGCGATTCTTTACTGTTAGTATCTTTAAATGGTTTCCTTACCACAGGGAGAATTTTGTTTAAGAATCTGAGTTTACCGTTCTATTCAATAATACTCAACCATACATTAAAAAGATGTAATAAGAATGATTAAGGGGGAACTGCTTTGTCAGAAGGTGTGCACAGTATCATTTTACCTGTTTCAATAAAAACGGTATGGGGATTTGTCAGTGTTATAGATCGTTGGGCACCTCTTGTCCCGGGATATATCAATCATGAGATGATGAATGAGTGGACACTCATCTGGGAGTTTAAAAGTGATTTGGGATTAATGAAGAAGAAAATAAAACTTGAAGTGAATATATTGGAATGGATTGAACCCGAAAAGGTAACATTTAAACTTAAGGGATTAAATGAAAAATTTGACGGGCATGGCTATTTTTTAGCAGAACAGTGCGGGGGTGGACAGACTAAAATGACTGGCTGCCTGGCGATTACGGCAAAAGGAGCCAAAGCCCCTATCGTCAATGCTTTGTTAAAAACCTACGTTCCCCAAATGACGATCGAGTTTTCTGAGGCTGTTGCACAAAGTCTCCTAGTACAAAAATAGAAATTACATATTGGAGCTATCATTATTGAATAGTGGCACTTGACAATTATACCTAAGTGGTATGTATTATAAATTGTAAGATTTTTATCAATCCTTCATTTCGACTGAATTGGTTTATGATGGATGTCTGGATAGGATTCATAAGTAATAGGCAGGGTAGGAGGTTTCACATGGAATATGACAATCAGGTTAAAAATAGAGTGAAGCGAATAGAAGGACAGCTTCGTGGGATATTGAAAATGATGGAGGAAAACAAGGATTGCAGAGAAGTAGTAACGCAGTTATCTGCCACTAGATCTGCAATCGATAGGACAATCGGGGTAATAGTAAGTTCTAATCTTGTAGAATGCGTTCGGGAGGCTAATGAAACCGGAGAAAAAAATCCCGAAGAGCTAGTGAAAGAAGCTGTGAATTTATTAGTGAAAAGCAGATAAGCAATTATAATTTATTGTTATTGTTGAATGTTTAAGACAATAATTAAAAACAATCTGACCAATCTTAGAAATACTAAATTTCCAGGGTGGGATTTTTTAAAAATGGGCCTCTACAGGAAGAGGTCCTTTTTTTTTGAATTCTCTGTTTTCACTTCTGTTAAGCAAATCCTTTGATATAAAGAATTTGCATGGTATCCTTAAAGGGATAAAAATTGAGTGAGGGAATACTATGGAATTTACGCATGTTACATCGGTTTTGCTCGGCCTCGTCATCATTCTAAATATTTTATTTGCCACGATTGTCATATTTTTTGAAAGAAGGGAAGCGAGCACCACCTGGGCTTGGTTATTGGTGTTATATTTTCTCCCTGTAGTCGGTTTTATTTTATATCTCCTTTTTGGAACGAGTTTAAGACACGCCCACTTATTCCAATGGGAGGACAAGAAGAAAATCGGGATTGAAGAAATTCTTGATAAACAGATGGAAGAGCTTTCGACGGATCATTTTCCTTTTCGAAACGCTTCTTCAAGTAATTACCGTGATTTGATTTATATGCATCTCCGGAACAATGATGCCGTGCTTACTGAAGATAATCAAGTCGATATTTTTACGGATGGAAAAAATAAGTTTGACCAGCTTTTTAAAGATATCGAAGCGGCAGAAAACCATATACACATACAATACTACATCATTCAAAGGGACGGCTTGGGTAAACGGTTCATTGAAGCTTTGACTAAAAAAGCGAATGAAGGCGTCAAAGTTCGGCTGCTTTATGACGAGCTGGGTTCCAGAGGGATGACTAAAAGTTTCTTCAGGGAATTTAGGCAGGCAGGAGGGCGAGTGGAGGCATTCTTTCCATCCAAATTAAAATTTATAAATTTACGGCTGAATTTCCGTAACCATCGAAAGCTAGTCATCATTGATGGAAAAGTAGGGTATGTTGGAGGCTTTAATGTTGGTGATGAATATTTAGGGCTTAATCCAAAATTCGGTTTCTGGCGTGATACACACCTTCGAATAAGGGGTTCAGCTGTCAAAGCCATTCAAACCCGTTTTATCCTGGATTGGAACCAGGCATCAAAGCACCATGATATAACTTATCAGCCTCATTATTTCCCTGTTTTAAAGCCTCAAGGCAATATAGATTTGCAAATAGTGACAAGTGGGCCAGATTCTGAATGGGAACAAATTAAAAATGGCTATATTAAATTAATATCTTCAGCAAAGAAGTCGATTCTCATTCAAACACCTTACTTCATACCGGATGCAAGTTTATTGGATGCACTCAGGATTGCCAGCTTATCAGGGTTAGATGTAAAAATCATGATTCCGAATAAACCTGATCACCTTTTCGTTTATTGGGCAACAACTTTCAACGCAGGACAGTTATTAAGAGCGGGAGCTAAGATATACATCTATGATAACGGCTTTATTCATGCGAAGATGATCGTGGTGGACGAAGAGGTCTCCTCGGTGGGGACAGCAAACATTGATGTCCGTAGTTTTAAATTGAACTTTGAAGTCAATGCCTTCATTTATGATGAAGGAATGGCCGAAACACTGACAAGGATTTTTTATAAGGATGTTGAAGTCTGCAGGCAGCTTACAATTGAAGACTTTGAAAAGCGTTCAAAATGGATTCGTTTTAAAGAGTCCATTGCAAGGCTGGTATCACCCATATTATAATTTTTAATTACGGGCCATTACTATATTACTATATGGACCGCTCAGACTGTAGTCAAACTTGAACTGCCCCGTAAATGTTAGACACCAACTAACATTTATGGGGTGTTTTTTATGGCCAATTTTTCTGCCGAACAGAAAATATTCATTA